>JBKHBQ010000159.1:0-9028 GCA_046542305.1 Bacteroidales bacterium | reverse complement strand
CCCATCATTTTGCAGGGGCCGCACCATTCGGCGGAAAAATCCACCAGAACCGGTTTCTCCGAATTGATGATTTCACTAAAAGTTGCCATGGTTTTATTCATCTTAAGGTTTATAGCTGAATGATCAGCACTTTTTTCTTTTCGTTGCGCATCACATCTACGGCGATTGTCTGGCCAGCTTCGAGCTTTTTAAGCCTGCCCATGTAGTCGTAAATATTGGTGATGGGCTTACCGTCGATGGCCACAATCTTGTCGCCTTTTTCCAAGCCGCCCATGTCGGCAGGGCCATCTGGTCTGACGCCATCCACACCCAGCCCGTCATTTTCAGAAGAGGTAAAATCGGGCATAATTCCCAGGGTCACCTTAAAATTATATCCCTGCCGTGCGCGGTTTTTCGGTCCGGCTTCCTGAAAAGTGAGGCGATCATCGCGATTGGCAAGTTCTTCAACCAGGGATTGTGCAAATTTCAGCACCTCAACCTGCCCCCATGCATTGATAAATTCCACGCGGTCTTTGGGTGTGTGATAATCTTCGTGCGCCCCGGTAGAAATAAAGAACACCGGAATGTTGGCGCTATAAAACGCAGCATGATCCGAAGGACCATACCCTTCGCTGGAATACTTCAGTGAAAGCCTGCTGGCGCGGCCGAGCCTGTCGAGGATGTTTTCGGATTCGGCCGCGGTGCCTGTTCCGCC
Organism: Bacteroidales bacterium; assembly: GCA_046542305.1. Lineage (GTDB taxonomy): Bacteria > Bacteroidota > Bacteroidia > Bacteroidales > 4484-276 > JBKHBQ01. The sequence goes on along the minus strand of JBKHBQ010000159.1, from coordinate 8,334 downwards.
CACAGATACAGTGCGTGCATCCTTCAGGCGACCGATCATGTCGAAATTGATCATGGCCACTACTTTTTCGATATTCACGGGTGAGTTTTCAACAAAAAATTTCGACCCGATCAAACCCATTTCTTCGGCACCAAAGGCTGCAAAAATGAGGCTTCTGTCGATCTGTCCTTTCATGGAGGCAAATTTTTGGGCCAGTTCCAGCACGCCGGCAACACCGGAAGCATTGTCGTCGGCACCATAATGCACGGCCATGGTATCGATGGCACGCGAACCTGATCCCGGACCACCAAATCCCAGATGGTCGAAATGCGCACCAACCAGCACAAATTCATCTTTCAACTGTGGATGGCTGCCTTCGAGCATGGCCACTACGTTTTGTGTAACAGCTTTTTTAAATTCCACATCAGTTGTTGCAGATATCACTGCCGGAATACTGAAAACCATCGGACTCATCGATTCTTTGATGCGGGATTCGGCATTTGCCACACTTTTTCCGAATGTGGAAATCACCGCATCAATGGCACTGCGCTTCGCCTGTAAAACCGGAATACCGGCTGTTGCAGCACTTTTGTCGTAAGTCATTTTCATGAGCACATCTTCTTCAGCCATCGCAGGTCCGCTGACAAAGATCACGCCTGCGGCTCCTTTATCTCGGGCCACCATCACCTTGATCCGCTCCGAAACATTCCCGGCGAAAACTCCTGCGGGGTCATCGTCTGCAGGCATTCCACGCAATATCACCGCCCATTTGCCTGACACATCAAGGTCGGAATAATCATTCCACTGAAGGCTGTCGTTGTTGATTTCCATACCATATCCTACAAAAACAGCCGGCGCCTGTACCGTAGCATTCTCCGAAAAGCTCAGGGGCGTGTAATCTTCACCCGGAGTGAAGGTTTCCCCATCAATTTCCATCCGGTTATTTTCTCCCATACTTACGTCCGTTATCAATTCGAAATGCTGAAATCCGTTATCTGCCAATGGTTTCAGCCCGTAATTCCTGAATTGATCCCGAAGGTATGCCGCAGCAACATCCGATTCCGGTGTTCCGGGTTTTCTGCCCTTCAGCGAATCCGAAGCCAGAAAGGTAATGTGATCCAGAACCTCGTCAGCAGTAATACGCGGCTGATCCTGTGCATGCAGCGAAAAGGCGAAAAGTGTGAGGAGGAAGAGGGAAAGAAATGTTCTCATGATCAAATTGATATTTTTTAACGTGTTCAGTTTTTAATCCTGTACCAATTGCGCTATTTTTGCTAAGTAACAACTTTTTCTTTAAAAAGTTTCTGAATACAAATATCATCAATGATAAATTAAAAAAAACTGTAAAGATGAAGAAATTTGCAATTATTCTGGCCGGAAGCGGCGTTTACGACGGAGCGGAAATTCATGAAGCCACCCTTACAATGCTTGCGATTATGCAACAGGGCGGAACGTACGAAATATTTGCTCCCGACATTCCCCAGCACCATGTGGTAAATCACCTGACCGGTGAGGAAATGAATGAAACCCGCAATGTACTCGTTGAATCGGCGCGCATAGCCCGCGGCAATATCAGGAATTTGAAGGAATTCGATGCCGGCAGCTTCGATGCGCTCATCATTCCCGGCGGTTTCGGAGCAGCCAAAAACCTATGCAATTTTGCCATAAAGGGTGCCCAATGCGAGGTAAATCCCGAAGTTGCACAGGCCATTAAAGATATGCATGCTGCAAAAAAGCCTATCGGCGCGCTGTGTATTTCTCCGGTAATCATTGCGAAGGTGTTGGGTGAAGTGGAACTGACTGTGGGCCAGGATGAAGGCACCATTGAAAAAGTAGAAGAAATGGGCGGGCAGCACATCAGAACCACGCACGGTGATGTGGTTTTCGATTCGGATAATTATGTATTCACTACACCCTGCTATATGCTCGATGCCGACATCCTTCAAATTTACGAAGGCACCTCGAATATTGTGGAAGCCATGCGGCAGATCATGTAACAAAAGGAACTGACTTAAAAGAAGGCTGTTTCAGGTTTAGTACCGGGATCAGCCTTTTTTTATTGCATCAGTTTGCGGCTATCATCCTCCTGACGGGCAGGAGTGCTGCGCCTGATGTTGAAATTCTCGTTGATGCCAAAGATGGTTTTCAGTTGACCGTTCTCTTCGGTTCTTTTAAAGAAAGGAACCCCGCCGGATACTTCAGACACAGTTTCGCGTCCTTTGCGGGTAACCTCCGCCAGAAGAGAGCTTTCAGCTTCAGATTCCCCGTCCAGTCCCAGCGCTTTATTGAACAGGTTGGCAAGCACCTTTCCCACCAGGCTTTTCTCCTTTTCATCTTCTGCAATATCCACTTCCATCGCATCCCTTATCAGCATAAAGCCAAATGCGTCGCTTACCTCCGTGCGAACAGAAAGATCGGTTTTTTCAACCGGATTATTTTGCATTACAAAAAGATCATCAATGGGATGAATGCCGTCGATAGCCGGCAGAACCGGAGGATGTGTAACGGATTCACTGGCTTTTTCTGCCGGAAGCTGTGCAATTTCAGTGGCAGGTTTACCGGCCGGGCGGTGGAAGGTTTGCGAAGCCTCATCAGATTTGGAAACTGCTTCCTCAGTAATATCAGGTGTAAGGGATTGTTCTTTGGCAAGCATCATCTCCCGGATTTGAGGCATGGCAGGTTTTTCGAAAGTCAGCTCCATTTCTGCCGGAGGTCTGTTCAATTGACCAAAGAAGAAATAGGCACCTGCAAGCAGAAGGATTATTGCAGCGGCAGCAGCCCAACGACCAGCAGGAGCCAAATTTATCAGCAGGCCTTTTTTTAATGCGTTTTTTTCAGCATAAGAAATCGCAGCTTCAGGCCTTAAAAATGTGTTTCTGAAATAGCCGATTTCCGATGCGACCGCCGGATTGATTCTGCAGAATTCTTTAAACTGCTCCTGTTCATCCTCCGAAAGATCGCCTTCAAGGGAAGCAATAATGTAGGTTTCATAATTATTCTGATTGATCATCGCAACCGGCTGAACTTCGGTTTTCCTGAGGCTATGTTTAGCGGTGAATTCAATCTTGCGGTCATCGGGCAATTTTGCATCAATCAGCGACTGAAAATCGAAGAATTCATCCTGCAGCTCAGGATATTGTTCCAGAAACGCAGCAAGCTCTTCCCTGCCCTGCCGGTCCAGGTTGTTTTCCCAGTAGTCGAGAAAAAATGCGCCGTAATTGTTTCTGTTGATATTCATTGTCCTAAACCACTTTATCCATGCTAACCAGGTATTGCTTCAAAGCCATGCGTGCCCGGTAAATATATACTTTCACCTGCGATTCGTTCAGGTTGGTGATTTCGCCGATTTCCTTGTAGGAATAGCCTTCATAATCTCTTAACATCACCACGGTCCGCTGTATTTCGGGCAACCGCGAGACGGCTTCTTCTATGATTTCCGCCAAATCCGAAAATTCGTTGTTCACCGCCAGTTTATCCTGGTGCTGATCGCGGTACGGCGTGGTATGTTTTTCTTTTCTGATCATATCGATCATGGTATGATAAGCCGTGGTGAAAAGATAAGTCTTTGATTTTCCATATTCAACATGTTGCCGCTTATCCCAGAGTTTTACAAACGACTCCTGCACAACATCCCTGGCCGGCTCTTCATCCCCGATATTTTTGAGGATGAACCGGAATACCCCGTCAGCATACAGATCAACACATTTATTATATTCGGCAACCGTCATCGATTCGGCTAAATCATTTCCATAAATTTACTCCTAAAACGATTGAACAGGACAAAAGTTACAGGCCAGTTTAAAAAACAACTCACAGTGTAACTGTACTTCAGGCAATCCGTTAACAGCATCAAAACAGGTCATGAGGTGTATATACCGCTTGTTGTTTCTTACAAATTCTAACAAGTTGCTGTTGTTCATACGTGTAGAAATATGCGAGAGGCCTAATCTGTGCAGCTTTGGTATAGACGGGCTGTACCACCTCATGATTTGCAACAAAATAAATCGGTTTTTTTTTGTTTAATTATAAATATCGTCTTATATTTGCAACTTGCAATAACGGGGGCAAATTTTCAAGACAGTTATTGTACTAATTTTCACTAATTACAAAAGGAATCTAATACTATGATTAAAGACTTCAAGAAATCGAAAGAGCAACTGAAAGAACTGGCTGAAGTTTTGAACGATTTCAAATCTGAAGCTGTTCAGGTTAAATTAGTTGAATTGTTATTTGGCAATTCTATGGAAACTGAAACGGCTGCTGCTGAAACCAAACCCAGAAGGCCGGGCAGACCTCCCAAAGAAAAAACAGCCGAACGTAAAGTAACCAAACGAAGGGTTTCCAACAGACCCGGACCAAGTGTAATTCTGAACACATTGGTTGATAAGAACTATTTTTCTGATAAACGCACTATTGGTGACGTAGTAGATTATTGCATGAAAATGTATAATTACGAATATAAAAGCACCGACCTCTCGGGAACGCTTGCCAAGCTTGCCAAAGAGGGTGTGTTGAAGCGGGAAAAGAATCCTGAAACCAACCAGTTCGAATACATGAACGCCTAATTTCATTTTTGAAATAGAAAACGGCTGATCCTAAACAGGTCAGCCGTTTTTTTATGCCTTAAAATTTACAATTAGTGAATCAGCAGTTTACGGATAGTCACCTCATCCGGAAAGCTAATTCTGATAAAATAAACCCCTGCCGGCAATTGCAATTCAATCATTATACCGCCTGCGGTATGCAGAAATTCTTCAGCGCGTAGCTTCTTTAATATGTTGCCGTTAAGGTCCGTAATTTCAATTGCTTCTACAGATGAAAAGTCCTCGCCAGAGGTTATGTAAACCTTATCTGACGCAGGATTTGGATGCATATTCACCTGTGACTTATTCGCTGGTTCAGGCGCTGATAACCAGAGGGTGTCGATGATTTCGGCATAATAGTAAATCGGGAACCAGTATTTCAGCGACTCGTAAGATTGAAACCACAGCGTATCCATTAATATTTCATCTGAAAAAGAAGGCTTTATGGGTACTGTATAGTAAAGATGAAAGTTGAGGGTATCCTCATAAAAGATGGCAAAAGGCAGTGGATATTCCGGCTCTATCATCCATGGATTGCCGGTAGTGTAGACATCTGCAATATATATCTGTGGAAGGTGCCTGTTGATCAATCCAATGGTGTCGCCCAAAATCGCCTGACCGGCAGTTTGAAAAAACACCGAATCGATCGTGAAGTCCAATTTGCTTGTGTAGATGCTATCAATCACGGCTTCATCGATCTTTAGCAACAGATCCTTCTGGCCGCCCATTGATTCTACAATCAGCGTATCGGTGGCAAAACTGCGGGGAGAATGCTTGCCGCCGGGCAAAAGCAGGTTAACGGTAAATTGCACCTGATCGTTGGCCGGGATTATTACCGGAAATTGGGGAGGTTCGCCGGGAATGTACCATACTCGGTTTACATCTTCGACAAACCAAATGCTGTCGATGGCAATCTCAAAATCGTTGGGGTTGATCACAGCGAATTCCTCACCGCCTTCCAGTATCTGATGCAGACTGATGAATTCAATTTCATCGGGAAATAGTTCGGGCATCAGCGGCACGGCACTACCTTCGACGATATATCCGTAAATGTCGTAATATTGGTTGTTGTTTCTCGAATCACTCCACGAAACCAAAAAATCTGAGCCATCGGAAGCCACATCACAATCCTGCTGGTGAAAATCAGCCGTACAAACAGCCATTTCATCCGAGCCGTATTCTCCAGAAAAGGTGATCTTGCGGGCATAGATGTCGTACCATACTGTCGGTTTAGGCTGTGATACGCCTGCGGCTTCATATTTCAAAGATTCAAGATCTCCACGGCTGTCGTGTTGGGTCTTGTATTCAAGCCACTCCTGATCCCACACCACCAGGTATTCGTTGTTGCTTGCGGCCACATCGGGCCAGGTACGGCCTTCAGAATTCGCGGGCGGACTGATGGAAAGGTTATCACCTATCAACGTTCCGTCAAGCCCGATCAACTGACCGAAAATCCCTTTGTCGTTGCTACTCAAGCGTTCATCACCCCAAACTGCATAGAAATTATCCCCGCCACATGCAAGCTGTACCAGCAACTGATCTGCCGTGTGCGTGCAGATGGCAAAATCATCCCCTGCAAAATTTCCATCCGTATCCACAAACTGCCCGAAAATATCACGGTTGCCGTTACGGTTGTCATCCCACACCACCAGGTATTTTTCACCGTCGAATTCTACATCGGGATAAATCTGATCCACAGAAGCAGCAAGGCTCTCAGGACGTATGCTGAAATTGCTTCCCACCAATTGACCTTCCTGGCTCACAAACTGGGCATTGATCATCGAACCGTTGTTGGGCATTCCTTCCTGCCACACCACCAGAAAATTTTCACCGTCGAAAGCCACTTCCACAAAGCTGGCCGATTCGCTGTTTCCGATAGACACACGCTGCATTGCTCCCTGCGGAGATCCATCGGTATTCACCATCTGGATATATGCATCCCGAGTCCACCCCGATGTCCTGCCCCGCGACCAGGCGAAAATATAATTGGTTTCGCCCCAGATGATCTCGTGCATAAATGAAAGGCTGGAGATTGGCGGTACCACCTCCGGTTCGCCGCCCTGCACCGTACCATCCGGTGCAACAAATTTTCCGTGGAAACCGTATGCCGAAGAACCGGTGCTTTTATCCAAAAAAACATTAAAGTACATGTCGTTGGCAAATGCCGCCGAAGGATAGGATTGGCTATAGTTGCCCGTTGCAATGGGAAATTCCTGCGCATGGAGGAAAGTCAGCGGAAACAAACAAAGTAGTAGCAGATTTTTTTTCATACTGATTGTTTTTAGTATATTGATTCAGTAAAGATAAAAATTATCAATGGATGCCGGCAGGGAAAGGGGAAAATATATTTTATACTTTTGCATGTGATCAAACAAAAATTCAGCAATATGAATAAAACCAGACACCATTTACCGGTCGCCGCTCTGCTGTTTGTAAGCTGGCTGATTGCGGCTTCGTGTTCGCAAAATTCCGAAACTTCCAATTCCTACGGACTCGATGTGGTATCGGATCCGAACCATTACCGTCAATTGATTACGGAAAATCCGGATAAGAAACTGGTTGATCTGGAGGATGTTATTCCCGGAATGGCACTGGATATCCGCTATGCGACGACCAATAATTTCATCGGGCAGCAGATCTACAACTCCCCAAGGGCATTTGCCCGAAAGCCCGTGGCGGAAGCCCTGGAAAAAATCCAGGCGCAGTTGAGCAGCCGCGGCCTCGCACTGAAAGTTTTCGATGCATACCGCCCCTATGCAGCAACAGTGAAATTCTATGAAGTTTATCCCGATACCAATTTTGTGGCCGCACCCTGGCACGGTTCTCGCCATAACAGGGGCTGTGCGGTGGATGTGACGCTGATCGATCTGAAAACGCAACGGGAACTGGAAATGCCGACACCCTTCGACGATTTTTCTGAAAAAGCCGCCCCCGCTTATATGCAACTCCCCGACACCATCATCGCCAACAGGCAAATCCTCATGGATGTAATGACAGCAAACGGTTTCACTACCTACCCCTACGAATGGTGGCACTTTGATTTTACCGGATGGGAAAATTACGAATTACTCGATCTCTCTTTCGAGGAACTGGATCGCATCCACAATTAAGCCGTCACCTGCTTTTTGGGAACAAGGTGGGTGAAAATTACCGCGATAAAAAGTGCTACAAAGAAGGTAAGCAGTCTTGATGTGATCTCCTGATCCATTCCTGTGCTAATCCAGATGATGGTAAACAGAAGCCCGCTGATGATGGTAGCCAGCACCGCCCTGCCGTGATATTTTTTCCAGAACAGCGAAAGCAGGATGACCACTGAAAAAGTACCTCCGATGCCGGCCCATACATAACTGACGAGGGTAAAGATCAGGTCGGAGGGCGAAATATATGCCAGCGCCAGGGCAATAACGGCGAGCAATGCAGTGACAAGGCGCGATCGCTTCAGGCTGTCGGTCTGCTTGTAATCGGCCCGCATGGCAGGGCGGATAAGATTTTCTGATAATTCGGTGGCCGAAAGGATCAGCAGGGAGTCGGCCGTTGAGATCATTGCGGCAATGGCTCCGGTAATAAGTACGGCAGCGATGGCCGGAGGGAAAATTTCCAGGATCACCGCCGGCATCACGTATTCACGGTCCTCCAGCCCGTCGGGGCCAAACATGGCGATACCGATCCAGCCGATCATCAATGCACCCACATAGGCAATCAACGTCCAGACAATCCCTACATTGCGGGCACGGATGGCCTGCTTTTTACTATTGATGGCCATAAACCGCAT
>JBKHBQ010000158.1:0-9064 GCA_046542305.1 Bacteroidales bacterium | reverse complement strand
GACAGAAGAAGAGTATTTTGATATCCTTGAAAATCTCCCCCCGGAAAACCAGCACCTCGATGACAATGATCCCGATAAGTTCATTGCCAAAATGGGTGCCGAAGCAGTACATGACCTGCTTGCACGACTGGATCTTGATAAAATTTCTTTCGAACTCAGACATAAAGCAAATACCGAAACCTCACAGCAAAGAAAACAGGAGGCACTGAAACGCCTGCAGGTATTTGAAGCATATAGAGATGCAAATACAAGGATCGAAAACCGTCCGGAATGGATGATCACAAAAGTGGTTCCCGTTATTCCGCCGGAGTTACGTCCCCTTGTACCTCTCGACGGAGGAAGATTTGCCACCTCTGATTTGAATGACCTCTACAGAAGAGTGATTATCAGAAATAACCGTTTGAAAAGACTGATAGAAATCAAAGCCCCCGATGTGATCATGCGTAATGAAAAACGTATGTTGCAGGAAGCCGTTGATTCCCTTTTCGATAATTCACGCAAGGCAAATACGGTTAAAACAGAATCCAACAGGCCGCTGAAATCACTTAGCGACAGCCTTAAAGGTAAACAAGGACGTTTCCGTCAAAACCTTCTTGGAAAACGTGTTGACTATTCAGGCCGTTCCGTTATCGTTGTAGGACCCGAACTTAAACTTAACGAGTGTGGGTTGCCAAAAGGAATGGCTTCTGAGCTTTTCAAACCCTTTATCATCAGGAAACTGTTGGAAAGAGGTATTGTAAAGACAGTTAAATCAGCCAAGAAAATTGTCGACAGAAAAGATCCCGTGGTTTGGGATATCCTGGAAAGTATCCTTAAAGGACATCCGGTGCTGCTTAACCGTGCTCCTACCCTTCACCGTTTGGGTATTCAGGCTTTCCAGCCGAAACTCATCGAGGGTAAGGCCATTCAGTTGCACCCGCTGGCATGTACGGCATTCAACGCCGACTTCGACGGCGACCAGATGGCTGTGCACGTCCCCCTGGGAAATGCTGCCATTCTGGAAGCACAGATCCTGATGCTGGCTTCCCACAACATCCTGAATCCAGCCAATGGGGCCCCCATCGCCGTTCCTTCACAGGACATGGTTCTCGGGCTCTACTACATTACAAAGGAACGACACAGTATTCCTGAAAATCCAGTGCGCGGCGAGGGTTCGAAATTCTATTCGCCCGAAGAGGTGATCATTGCCTACAATGAAAACAAGGTAGACCTTCATGCCATTATCGAAGTAAGGCTGCCTGTTACCGAAAATGGCAATACCGTTTACCGGCTTACCGAAACTACGGTGGGAAGGGTGATCTTCAACCAGGTGGTCCCGGATGAATTCCCATACATCAACCAGTTGCTTACCAAAAAAGCCCTGCGCGATATCATCGGTGCCGTACTGAAAAAAACTGACACGGCCACCACCTCCAGATTCCTCGACGACATCAAGCACATGGGCTTCAATATGGCTTTCCGCGGAGGTCTCTCCTTCAACCTCGACGATGTAATTATCCCAGAGGTTAAAGAAGACCTGATCCTCCAGGCCAACGAGGAAGTGGAAGAAGTGCTGGCCAATTACAACATGGGTTTTATCACCCACAACGAACGCTACAACCAGATCATCGACATCTGGACACATACCAACTCCAAACTCACGCGCATCCTCATGGATCAGCTTTCGAAAGACAAGCAGGGTTTCAATCCTGTGTTTATGATGCTGGATTCGGGTGCCCGTGGTAGTAAAGAACAGATCAGGCAGCTTTCGGGCATGCGTGGACTGATGGCCAAGCCGCAGAAATCCGGTGCCTCCGGTGGTGAAATCATCGAAAACCCGATCCTCTCCAACTTTAAGGAAGGGCTGACCGTACTTGAGTATTTTATCTCTACCCACGGGGCACGAAAAGGTTTGGCCGATACTGCGCTGAAAACAGCGGATGCCGGTTATCTTACCCGTCGTCTGGTGGATGTGGCCCAGGATGTCATCATTTCGGAAAGCGATTGCGGAACCCTGCGCGGACTGACCACCTCGGCACTGAAGAAAAACGAGGAAGTGGTGGAAACACTTTACGACCGTATTTTGGGACGTACCACGCTGCACGATGTATATCATCCGCAAACCGGTGACCTGATTGCCTCGGCAGGTGAAGAGCTTACGGAAGAAATTTCGCAGCTCGTCGAAGAATCGCCGATCGAATCGCTCGAAATACGTTCGGTGCTTACCTGTGAATCGAAATACGGTGTTTGCGCCAAATGCTACGGCCGAAACCTTGCTACCGGACGAATGGTACAAAAAGGCGAGGCTGTTGGTGTGATTGCCGCCCAGTCAATTGGCGAACCCGGTACACAGCTTACCCTGCGTACATTCCACGTTGGCGGTGTGGCCGGCGGAAACATTTCGTCACAATCCAAGATCGAAGCCAAATACGATGGCGTTCTTCACATCGACGAACTGAGGTCGGTACCTTATGAAAAGGACGGAAAGCAGTACAGTGTGGTAATCGGACGTTCGGCTGAAATGCGTATCATCGACAGGAAGACCGGTATTTCGCTGGCATCGCACAATATTCCTTACGGCTCCAACCTGTTCTTCCAGGAAGGCGACGAAGTGAAGAAAGGCGACGTGATCTGCGTATGGGACCCGTACAATGCCGTGATTATCTCGGAAGTTGCCGGAAAACTGCGATTCAACAACATCGAAGAAAACAAAACCTTCAGGGTTGAGTCGGATGAGCAAACCGGGTACTACGAAAAGGTGATCATCGAATCGCGTCAGAAGGTGAAAAATCCTTCCATCAGCGTACTCGATAAGGATGGCAACGAAGTCAAGGTGAATGACCTCCCTGTAGGTGCACATATTTCTGTGGACGACGGACAGGAGATCAAATCGGGTGATGTGCTGGCTAAAATCCCACGCGCCATTGGCAAGTCGGGCGACATCACCGGTGGTCTGCCGCGTGTTACCGAGCTGTTTGAAGCCCGAAACCCCTCCGATCCGGCCAAGGTTGCCGAAATCGATGGCGTGGTTTCGTTTGGCAAAAAACTCAAGCGTGGCAACAAGGAGATCATCATCACCTCCAAAACCGGAGAGGAAAAGCGTTATTTGATCCCTACCTCCAAGCAGATCCTGGCGCAGGAAAACGACTTCGTGAAAGCCGGTACGCCGCTTTCAGAAGGCGCCCTTACCCCGGCCGACATTCTGGCCATTAAAGGTCCGATGAAGGTTCAGGAGTATATCGTGAACGAAATCCAGGAGGTTTACCGCCTGCAGGGTGTGAAGATCAACGATAAGCACTTCGAGGTAATCGTGCGGCAGATGATGCGTAAGGTAGAAGTGGACGATCCGGGCGATACCAAATTCCTCGAAAGCGAACTGGTTAATAAGATTGAATTCCAGGATGAAAACGATTGGATTTTCGGGAAGAAGGTGATCGTTGATCCGGGTGATTCATCCATCTTTAAAGCCGGACAGATAGTCTCGGCACGTAAGCTGAGGGATGAAAACTCGCAACTGAAACGTAAGGACAAGAAGCTGGTAGATTCGCGTGATGCCCAACCTTCCACCGCACGTCAGGTGCTGCAGGGTATTACAAAGGCTTCGCTGCAAACCAACAGTTTCATCTCGGCGGCATCCTTCCAGGAAACCACCAAGGTGCTAACCAATGCAGCCATCAACGCCAAATCCGACGGTTTGGTCGGCCTCAAGGAAAATGTGATTGTGGGTCACAAGATCCCGGCAGGTACCGGACTCAGGGATTACGAAGATCTGATCGTTGGATCGAAAGAAGAATACGAAACGCTGATTCATCCCAAGGGAAGAACAAATGAATAAACAGCGGCAATAAATTATCAGGGAAACCAAAAGAGCATTCTTTTGGTTTCCTTTTTTTATATCCATCAGAAAAAAAAGTGCATTATGGAACCCAATCAACCCAACAAGAACAAACTGAACATCGAACTCAGCGATGAAGTAGCTGAAGGAATCTATTCCAATCTCGCCATCATCACCCATTCGAGGGCCGAGTTCGTCATTGATTTCGTAAAGATGCTTCCGGGCATTCCCAAAGCAAAGGTAAAATCGCGGATCATACTCACCCCGCAACATGCCAAGCGCCTGGTAAGGGCACTGCAGGAAAACATCAAGAAATTTGAATCGATGCACGGTGAAGTAAAGGAAGCAGAAATCGACCAGTTCAACTTCAACATGGGAGGACCTGCAGCCCAGGCCTGATCGAAGTAAAGTTTTATGAGTGGCAGCCGCCGGCGATGTAGTTATTTTTATGCTGATAAAACATCTTTGGCGGCTGATTTATTTTTGTTAATTAAATAACAAATAAATCGTAATTTACTGATTTATTAGTTTTTATCCATCCAATACTTAACACATGTTAACGCAGGGGGTTAACATATTTTAACAAGTAGCCAATAATTTACAAAAATGACGGGAGTTATCTTTGTGCTACAAAAAAACCTACTTCGCATGATTGAAACGAACATCAGAGAACTAAACGAAAAGATCCAACAGGAGAGCTCTTTCATTGATTTGATCAACCTGGAGATGAACAAGGTGATCGTAGGTCAGAAACACATGATCGAGCGCCTGCTCATCGGATTATTAGCCAACGGGCACATCCTGCTCGAAGGTGTTCCGGGCCTGGCAAAAACGCTGGCCATAAAATCATTGGCCAGTGCCATCGACGCCGGATTCAGCAGAATTCAGTTTACACCCGACCTGCTTCCTGCCGACCTTCTGGGTACGCTCATCTACAGCCAGAAACAGGAGGAGTTTCAGGTAAGAAAAGGGCCGCTTTTCTCCAATTTCATCCTGGCCGATGAGATCAACCGTTCACCTGCAAAAGTGCAGAGCGCACTGCTAGAAGCCATGCAGGAGCGCCAGGTGACCATCGGCGACGAGACTTTTCTGCTGGAGGAGCCCTTCCTGGTACTTGCCACACAGAACCCCATCGAACATGAAGGTACTTATCCCCTGCCCGAAGCACAGGTGGACCGTTTCATGCTGAAAGTGATCATTCATTATCCTGAAAAAGAAGAAGAAAAACTTATTCTCAGGCAAAACATCAACAGCCAGTTTCCGCTGGTGAAAAAAGTGGTGAAACCCGGCGACATCCTCAAAGCCCGTGCGGTAACCCGCGAAGTATATCTCGACGAAAAAATCGAAAATTACATCACCGATATCGTATTCGCCACCAGGTACCCGGCCGAATACCAGCTCCGCAAATTTGATGGCATGATCAACTTCGGTGCTTCGCCCAGAGCCTCCATCAATCTGGCGCTTGCAGCCAAGGCATTTGCATTTATTAAACGGCGCGGCTATGTGATCCCCGAAGATGTAAGGGCCATCGCACATGATGTGATGCGCCACCGGATCGGGCTCACCTACGAAGCCGAAGCCGAAAACATTACCACCGAAGACATCATCAACGAGATCCTCAATACCATTGAGGTACCGTAAAAACCGGAACCATCCGGCAATCCGGTCATCACTTCAAAATTCATTGAACCATGGACGCAACTGAAATTTTCAGGAAGGTACGTAAAATCGAGATCAAGACGCGCGGGCTGTCCCATCAAATCTTTTCGGGGCAGTATCACAGCAGCTTCAAGGGACGCGGCATGGCTTTCAGCGAGGTGCGCGAATATCAGTACGGCGACGACATCAGAAATATCGACTGGAATGTCACCGCCAGGTTCAACCATCCGTACATCAAGATTTTTGAAGAAGAGCGCGAACTTACCGTTATGCTCCTGATCGATGTTAGCGGCTCCAACGTGTTCGGCACCCGAAATGCACTGAAGGAGGAAGTGATCACTGAAATTGCCGCCGTACTTGCCTTTTCCGCAATTCAGAATAATGATAAGGTAGGGGTGATCTTTTTCAGCAACAAAATCGAAAAGTTTATCCCGCCCAAAAAAGGCACTTCCCATATCCTGCGGATCATCCGCGAACTGGTGGATTTCAGAACCGAAAACCAGGGGACTGATGTTTCGGAGTCGCTGCGATTCCTGACCAATGCCATCAAAAAGCGTTGCACCACTTTTGTGTTGTCGGATTTTATCGACAACAATTTCGAAGAAGCGCTTCAGATTGCCAACAACAAGCACGACGTAATTGCCATCAGAATTTACGATCCGCGCGAAACTGAACTTCCGAATATCGGCCTCACCAGGTTCAGAGATGCCGAAACGGGAAAACTTATGTGGATCGATACCTCTAGGGCCGGCACGCGCAATCAGTACAAGCAGTGGTACGATACCAACGAGAAAAAACTGAAACGCATTTTTCTGAAAAGCGGGGTGGATACAACCAGCATAAGAACCGACCAAGATTACGTGAAACCGCTCATCAAACTATTCAAGCGCCGTGAAGCACGAATGTAGGGATATGAAACAACTCAAATTTTCATTATTAATCATCATCTGCCTGCTGTCGGGCAAATTTTATTCACAAGCCCAGCAAGCAGAAGTCGTGCTCGATACCAACGCCATTCTTGTGGGCGACCAGGTGGACCTGAAGCTTAACCTTCGCCTGCCTGATAATTACCATTTCCACTGGCCGCAGTTTGGCGACACCCTTACCGGCGGACTGGAAATCGTTAGAAGAACTCCCGTGGATACAGGCCGGATTGACGGGCTGCTCAATGTACGCCAGGTGCTTACCGTCACAGCTTTCGACTCGGGGTATTATGTCATTCCGCCGGTCAACTTCAGGTACGGCACAGATCCGGCTGCCCTGACCGAAGAAACCGAAACCGAACCATATCTGCTCAACGTATTTACGATGGAAGTGGATACTACCCAGGCCATCAGGCCGATCAAGGGCCCTATTTCAGTGGGTTATTCGTTTGCCGAAATCTGGCCGTGGATCATGCTTGCAATTTTGGCGATCGGGGTCATTATTCTGGTGATTTACTTTTACAGGCAGCGCAAAAAACAAAAACCGTTCGTGTTCATCAAACCAAAGCCCAAGCTGCCACCGCATGAAACTGCGCTGCAGGAGTTGGAAAAGCTGAAGAAGGAAAAACTATGGCAGCAGGGAAAGATAAAGGAGTATCATACCAGGGTCGCGGGGATTGTACGCGAATATATCGAAGAACAATTCAGGGTGCCGGCTGTGGAAATGACCACCTGGGATACTATGCAGTCGGTTCAGAAGCTTAATCTGAAAGAACACGACAAGAACATGCTGCGCTGGCTGCTTGAAACCGCCGATCTGGTGAAATTTGCCAAAGCAAGGCCCCTGCCCGGCGAGCATGAAAAAAGTATGGAATATGCTACGGAATTTGTAAGAAATACCAAACCAGACACTGATAATAAACCCGGACTGTCCGGCGTAAAGGAAACGGAAACTGTGGAACAGGCAAATTAACCGCCGGTAAAAGCTGAAATGACGATGCTGAACAATATTGAATTTGCTAATCCTGAATACTTTTACCTGTTGCTCATCCTGCCGTTGATGGGCGCATGGTACTGGTATAAAAACCGCCGAAGCAAGGCCGAGATACAAATCTCGACCACCCAGCCCTTTGCCGGCATGAAACGTTCGCTGAGGCAATACCTGTATCACCTGCTGTTTTTGTTCAGGATTCTTGCAGTGGGGCTGCTTATTGTGGCCCTGGCACGTCCGCAAACTTCGAGCAGCCGGCAGGATGTAACCATCGAAGGCATCGATATCGTGCTCAGCCTCGACATTTCAGGATCCATGCTGGCCGAAGATCTCAAGCCCAACCGGCTCGAGGCATCCAAGGATGTAGCAAAGGAATTCATCCAGGGCCGCCCTAACGACCGCATCGGACTGGTGGTATTATCGGGCGAAGCTTTTACACAGGTGCCGCTTACAACCGATCATCAGGTGCTGATAGATATGTTGATGGAACTCGAAAGCGGCATCATCGAAGACGGAACCGCCATCGGCGACGGGCTGGCAACATCGGCAGCAAGGCTCCAGGACAGCGAAGCCATCAGTAAGGTCATCATCCTGCTTACCGATGGTGTAAACAACATGGGATCGGTCAATCCGCTTTCGGCGGCTGAAATCGCAAAACTTTACGGTATCAGGATTTATACCATTGGAGTGGGATCATACGGTACCGCGCCATTTCCCTACAAAACACCCTTTGGCATCCAGTATCAGAATGTGGAGGTGGAAATCGATGAGGAACTGCTGAAACAGGTGGCTGAAATGACCGACGGGCAATACTTCAGGGCCTCCAGCAATCAAAAGCTTGAGGATATCTACGATTCGATCGACAAATTGGAGAAATCCAAAATAGATGTAACAGAGTTTCACAAGAAAAGCGAGGAGTTCTGGCCATTTGCCTTTGCTGCCCTGCTTTTGTTCGCACTTGAAATTTTACTCAGAAATACGTTGTTCAGGACAACTCCGTAGGTTAAAAACACGTAAGAAGATATGCAGATGTTAAAATTTGCCGAACCGGAATTTTTTTATGCTTTGGTGATGATCCCATTTTTCATCATTCTTTTCTGGCTGATGATGTCGTGGAAAAAGCGCGCCATCCGCAGGTTCGGCGAGTCATCGCTGATGAGCAGGCTGATGCCCGATGTTTCGCGGACCAGGCCGGTGGTAAAATTTATCCTTGCGATGCTGGCCTATACCATGATCGTTACCGGGCTGGCCAATCCGCAAATCGGCTCAAAACTGGAGAAGGTCCAACGCAAAGGCATCGACCTGGTGATCGCCATCGATGTGTCGAACTCGATGCTTTCGCAGGATATTAAGCCCGGCCGCCTTCAGCGTGCACGGCAGGCCATATCGAAATTGGTGGATGAGCTTAAAAACGATCGCATCGGAATTGTGGTCTTTGCGGGCAATGCTTACGTGCAATTACCCATCACCACCGATTATTCGGCAGCCAAGCTTTTCCTCTCCACTATCAGCCCCGAACTGGTGCCGACACAGGGCACCGACATTGCCGAAGCCATTCAAAAATCCGTTAAAGCTTTCGATGAAAATGATCATGAAAAAGCCATCGTCATCATCACCGACGGCGAAGATCACGAAGGCGAAGCCATCGAAGCTGCCAAAGCGGCAGTGGAGCAGGGA
>JBKHBQ010000157.1:0-9213 GCA_046542305.1 Bacteroidales bacterium | reverse complement strand
AGAACCGCAAAGAGCAACGTAAGCGGGAAGAAGAAGAGAAAAAACGGGAACGGGACCCCATCAGATAATGCCGATGGTTTTGGCCCAGGCGAGGGCACCTGAAGTATCGCCGGCGCCGGTTTTTTCGAACGCCATGGAGCCTTCCCACAGCCTTGAAGTGCAGGAAACGCTCTGGGACGGCGAATGCTGTAGGTTCAGGGTGAAGCCTGAAAATTAGTTCATCCAAACCTTAATTCGGGGTCATCAAGCCGTATGACTTCTTCTGCAGAGAGTTGAAGGTCGGCAATCAGCGTTTCCCTTGTGGGCCTGAAGATCAGCAGCAATGCTAAACAAATCAGGGCCGGGACGTAAAGCAACGCGCTTCCTGTAAGCAAAAGTGCTGCAACGGCAAAAAAACCAACCCCTTCAACTGGTGCCCATTTGATAATCATCGCAGAACGGTATGCTGCCAGTTTATTGCTCAGCCCGTCGGCTTCGGAGGCCTTTTTAAGTTTCGAATTAAAAATAAACCGGCCAACCGGGATTACGATGACGAGAAAAGCAAAAACCACCAGGGTCAAAATATTGGTAAACTCAGGATCAGCATCTCCAAGGAATCCTCCCGGCAGGTCGTATATAAGAAAAATGGTGAGGACAAGGTAAAAAAGAAGTCCGGCAATCATTGCAATACGCACGATTTTCATGGCCCTGAGAAAGGATTTAAAATTTAGGTTTTGATTGGTGTGTTTCATGATCTTATGATTTAATTCTGGTTTCCAAGCAAAAATATGAGCGGGAATTCCAAACGCTCGCGCCACGCAATTTCAGAATGGTCGGCACCTTCAAATTTCAGCGTTTTCCGGTTTTGGCTGTCATATCCCTTCGATTCCATAATCCGGTCGGCCTGCTGCTGAAATGGTTCGTAAAGTGCGTCGAGGGTTTCGGTGCCGTAATCGAAATAGATTTTGTGATCCCGCGGGTCGGGAAGGTTTTGGCGGAGGTACCCGAAAAATGCCTGTGGAATGGGATTGTTTTCGGCGGTAAAGGTGCCGGTCCAGTGCGTCGACAGGCAGGCGGCGCCACCGAATATTTCCGGGTACTCGCAGATGGCGTACATCGAGATCAGTCCGCCCATGCTCGATCCCATCACAAAGGTGTGTTCCTTTTCGGAGCGTGTCGAAAAGCGGTTGTCGATATACGGCTTCAGCTCGGTGACGATGAATTTCAGGTACGCATCCGACCTGACCCCGGCATCGAACAATGGGCTTTCACCGTAGCGCATGGCTTCGTTGATGAGGGAATCCTGGAAATCCTGCGGCAGGCTTTCAAATGGCTTCTGCGGGAAATAATCGGCATGGCGTCCGCCGTCGCTGTTCCAGATGCCCACCACGATGCAGGGTGAAATCTCCCGTTCGCCGATCAGCCGCGACACGGTTTCATCCACGCCCCATTCCTGCCGGTTCCAGGTGATGGATGAGTCGAACAGCATCTGCCCGTCGTGCATGTATAATACGGCATATTTTTGTGTTTCATCATAGTTTTCGGGAAGCCACACATCCACATTTCGCATAGCGATATGATCAGACGGAAAATTTTCGAGCCTTACGATGCTGCCCGAGGAAACCTGTGGGATTTGTGCTTGGGATAAATGGCCGCCCATCATTAAAAGAATCAGGATTAAATGATGTATTTGCTTTTGCATTATTTTAAATCTTTTGTTTCATTTCTTCAACCATAGATAAACCAAACTCCAATATTTATCCTCGTAACCCCAGCGCATGCGGACATTTTTTCCTGCATTCAAAACACTTTTTCAGCGTAAAGCCCCTTTCGGTTTTATAAACCGCCAGCGGGCGGCAACGTTCCTGAATGACCCTTTCGCCGGTGAGCGCCTGTTCCGGGCAATTGTCGAGACAGATCCGGCATCGCGGCGGGCAAACCTCGTAGTCCGCCAGGGGATCGGGTTCGATTTCGGTGGCTGAAAGCAGGGCGCCGATCTGGATCATATTGCCATACTGTTTGTTGATGAGCAGGTTGTTGCGGCCCAGCCGGCCCAGTCCGGCAAGTTCGGCGGCATGGCGCAGCGACAGGATGGCCTGCCCGTGCTGCCGTTTTTCGTCCCAGTGCAGGTAGGGGTCATCCGTGGGAACCAGTACATTTTTGATGCCCGCTCTTTCCAGTTGCACCGAGAGATCAAATGTCAGCAAATCCGTTTTTTGCATCGCCAGGGCATTCACGTGGGTGTATGGCACCGGATTATCGGCAAACATCGCCTCCGTGGGAAGGGCCACGGCAAATACGATCACCGAACGTGTTTTGGCATAAATATCCTGCGGATGAAAACCTTTGGGCGCTTCCGAGAAACGCTCCACCGGAGCCACGCCGAAAAGTGCGGCGCCGCGATCAAGGGCAAGTTGACGGATTTCTGATCTGGTCATCGAAGGTTATTTTTATTGATGTGCAAGACAAGGGTTTTTTAGGAAGTAATCTCGATCCGGTTTCCTTCGGGATCGAGTATTGTGCTTTCGTAGTAGCCGTCGCCGGTGGTGCGGGGTTCGCCGGTGATGCGTAACCCGTCTGCCCTGAGTTGCTCCGTAAGTTGATTCACACGCTCCCGGCTACCTACCGAAAAGGCGAGATGTGCGAGGCCAGTGGTTTCTTTTTCTGTTGATTTTAGATCGGTGATGTCATCGCGGTGCATCAGTTCCAGGCGGCAACCTTCCGAAAAGCGCAGGAAGTAAGCGCTGAATCCTTTCTGTGGATTTGCATATTTTTCGCCGGCCTTTCCGTTAAAATAGCGTTCGTAAAACAACTTCATTTTTTCGAGGTCGCGGCACCAGATGGCAATGTGATTAATTTTCATGCTTTAATTTTGATTACCAATGCAGTTTTATTTTTTTTGCCTCAGATCGAACAGCGAAAAGAACATGTTGTCGATTTCTATAGGAACAAGGTCTTTATTCCACAGGTAGGCGCGGTATGTAGCGGCTTCTTTCGGGATATCCACTGCAAGCAGTCCTATCGTAAATGGTTCCTGATTTTGCTTCCGGTTGTACCAGTTCAGCCGGATACGCTCATACAATAACTGCCGGTTGTTTTCATCAAAAACGGAAAATACCAGCCATCCTGCAAAGTGCTTATTTTCTGTTTCAATACTACCCGAAAACTGTGCATACAAATGATGGCCGGCCAGGGTATCGATATTGCCGGTACTAAAGCCGAAATATTCCTGAACGCCACTAACGGGGCCGGTATGTATGTTCATCAGCAATGGTTTGCGGATCATCTTTTGCTTTCTTTCCAGGAGTTGTAATCCTGAAACGGGATCGGCATCAACAGAATCATAATAAACCTTCCATTCCGGAAAATTTTCCGGGTAAACGATTTGAAAGTCGGCTTCGGGAGATGGATGTGAATTGTTATGTATCATGTTTTCCTCGGAATGATGAATATAGTTGAGCCAGGCCCAACGCAATTCCCGGCCCCGGTAGCCTTGTACAGTAGGCTTGTACCGGCCGTCTATCCTGGTATTTTTTACAGTATCGAGAAATCTTTTGGGAATTCGTTCATTCTCAATCGTAACTTTGGAAATATTTAACGAAAAAAGAAAGTGGACGGGGAAAAATATGAGCGGGATCAAACTCAGCGAGACAGCATTTCTGGCGGGTTTTGGGAGAGAATCGATCATAAAAAACAAACTGCCCGCGAAGAACAGGATGAACTGTAGTGAGGTACGATTGGCCGGATACAGCACACCAAACAGATGATGTTCGAGATGAAAACCGGCAGTATTTCCAAAAAGCAGGTAAACGAATATCCAGCGGGGTTCAAATATTGCCCGGCGAAACGGTATCCGGTTTGCTTCAGCAAAGAAATGTATAGCGAAAAGCAATATGATAAGGGCAGTGGCAAATATGATGTAGAGGTTTAGCATGTTGCTGTAGCTACCAGCAAGCAGGGGTGTAAGGTCCTTTACCGACTCTGTCCAGAATCCGTTGCTGCCGCCATAATCAAGCCTTCCGGCGCTTCCCAGGTCGAGCAAATATCTGGCAATAATTAGCGGGGGAATAATTCCTGCCAGTACTACGGAAAAAATCAGGCGTTTTCTTTTTTTCCATCCTCCCGGTGTGTGTAATGCATGAAACAGCAATAGTAAGGCGAGGATAATAACGGTGTTGATATGGATTAAAATTGCTGTGGAGGCCACCACTCCCGTCAGAAGTGCAGCGATATAATTGGTTACTGACGGAGATTGCAGGGCCCGAATAACAAACCAGATGCTTCCGCTAAGGAAAGCAAAGGCAAGTCCGTATCCGCGTGACAGTGCGAAAAATTCGATGAAACTGTGGGTGGTGAGCAACACAATTAAAAACCCCCACCTCAGGAATCGGGCGTTGATCAATGACGATATTTTGAACAGGAAATAAACGAATACAGGAAATGCAATCAAATTAGGCAGCCTTAATGAAAAAGCCGACACTCCTGTAAACCGGTAGCTGATGTAGGTGAGCAGCGAATTGAGAAAATGATTATTGGTGGTCCATTCACTAAAATAGGGGATAAATTTTCCGGATTGGACAAAGGAGAAAAAAGTGGTAATCTCATCATGGATAGGCTGGATGCAAATGGCCCGGATGATAAGGTAAAGCCAGATAGCCAGCGTAAGGATTGTATAGAATATGCCCGTTTTGCTCAAAATTATTCTTTAAGAAATAAGGGTAAACAGGAATTATTGCGCCCCGAAAAATTTCAGCGCTTCGTATACCAGAAAAACCGGCCATACAAAAGCCTTGAGCAGGCCCACCACGCCCCACCAGAAACCGGTGGCCACGGAAATGTAATAGATGGCTGCGCCGATCAACCCAAACGCATATACTGCCGAACATTGCGGACTGCTGTAAGAATCCTTTGACATATTAACCTCCTTTTTATGCTCCACAAATATCCGATAATTTGGAATATTTCAAAGTCTTTTAATCGTTTTATGCTTCTCAAAAGGTTTTCCGGGAACATTGGGTAAACCATGCAAGCCAAATATTATTTTTGGCAACAATATCAAAATGTCATTTTTAGTTGAGTTTTTTTATTTTCCACGCCCTCCAGTTCCAGCAGTTTTCGCTTTGCCGCCAGTCCGCCGGCATATCCCGTCAGTTCGCCATTGCTGCCTGTAACGCGGTGGCAGGGCACAACGATGGAAATCGCATTGGCACCATTTGCGGCGGCTACGGCCCTCACCGATTTTTCGTTGCCAAGTTTGCGCGCCAACTCCATGTAGGTTACGGTTTTCCCGTAAGGGATTTTCAACAGTTGTTGCCAAACCTCCTGTTGAAATGCAGAGCCGGCAAATGTTAGCGGAATTTGAAAGCTTTGCCTGCGGCCGGAAAAATATTCCGACAATTGGGAGATGGTTTCGCTTATCAGCGGATGATCCGCTTCACGGTATTCCGCATCAAGCCATTTCTTCAGCCGGTTATCAATGGTGTTGCGCATTTTGCGGTAGCGCCAGTCGCACAGGCAGAGTGCATCCCCGGAAACTCCGATGATCAGTTCGCCGAAAGGTGTGGAATGATATTTTATGTAGACGATGTTCATCAAACCTGCATTTACCGGCCGCTGTTCATCATTTCTTTCAGGATGTTCACGGTATCGCTGATCAGTTGTGGGCAGCGGTTTTCGAAGAGCTGCCGCCGGTTTATTTCTTCCTTTTCCTGCGGATCGTTCATGTTAAGGCCGTCGAGCAACTGCCGGCATTTCAGGCTTTGGTGCCGCTGTGCGAGACGGTCCATGAATCCGCGGGACAGTTTGTAGGCATGCTCCTTGTCGGCTTCCGATCCCTGTTCGCCTTTGCCGAATTTCAGCCCGATGGCCATCAGTGCGCCGGTGACGGCACCGCAGGTTTCCTGCTGCATGGCCATGCCGCCCCCGAAGGGACTGGCAATCCTGAGGCAGGTATCCCGGTCGGTTCTGAGCTCACCGGCAAACACCGAAAGCACCGATTGGGCGCAATTGTAGCCGCTGTTGAAGGTCTCCACGGCTTTTGCGGATTTTTCCATGTGCTGATTTTTTTGGCCAAAGGTAGGCAAAACTTAATTGCTCCGGCCCGGTATCCAGCTCAGTCTGAAGCTGTAGGTGTTGAAATGGTATTGATGATCAGGTTTTTTTGTACCGCTTACCTCAGGCAATGAAACATAATCAATATTCAACCGCAGCGGAATGTTTGTGAGTTTATACAGGGGAACCTGTAAGCCAAGCCCCCAGGAGAAATCGCTGATCTCGCTCTTGTTGTACTCCGGCAGGTCATGGTCATATACTTTTTCGGTGTAGTAACCTGCCCGCAGTGCAAGCAGCTCAAGCAGCAAGACTTCAGCGCCGCATCTGATGGCGGAATTATATTTCGAATTCAACAGATCCTGATACTCAACCTGTGCCAGCACATCCAGGGTGTTGAGTTTGTCGATCAGGAATTTCTTATCGAGACTGTACCTGTAATTTGCACCGAATTTGGAGATTACCGGCATTTCTTCATCGAAATTATTTGTATTGAGGCTGTCACTCATTTCACCCTCGATATGTGCAGCCGTGAAATTGGAGACACTGGATGCGAGATTGAAGCCGTGGCTGCTGGTTTCGTTTTTAAAGAGGTCGAATTTTTTGATCACACCAAAATCTGCATACCATCCATCTGCCGGATCATCAATTGGTAGCCCGATACTAAAATTTCCTACATTGGTTCCAATGAGCAATCCGGGCATTGGTTCTGAGGCAATCGTTAAGCAGTATTTCGCGGTAGTAGCATCAAATATGTTTCCAAAAGCATCTGAAACATCTTTTAAAGTGAACTGATGGCTCGAAAAAGCAAATTGCAGATATCTGTTAAGGCGGAATCCTGCGCTGTAATGCAGAAAATCAGCATTCCAGTCATGCACGTCGGAGTAGGAGCCGGCCAGCTCAGCTCCCTGTATGGTGCTGATGGCGGCGGGATTGGAAAAGGCTGCCGACAGATCGCCGTCAACCGATACAAAGGCTTTGCCCATGGCTTCGGAACGTGCAGAGGGTTCGCGTTGCATGAGGGTTCCGGTAATGGAATACCGGTACTGTGCATTTGCCAAAAAAGGCAATAAAATCAAAAGGCTGATTGATAACTTTTTCATTGTGATTTGTTTTATGTTGGTGAATAATTGAATGGTCCCGTTACGTGTATCAGACAATGAAAAAAGTTGAACGGATCTATGGGGTAATACGAGAGAGAGTAATCCATCCAAGCAATGCGATGTACTGTTAACGGCATTTTGGTGAAATTGGTATAAGGCGGATGATTTTTTTATATCACGCTGATAACTTATTCGGAGGGTGATGGTAATTGGCCGGCGTTATTTGGCATTGTCTGGCGCATAGCGCATAGCGCGTAGCGAGGAAGCCTGAGGAGTAAGGGATGAGGTAATGATATGAGCTGTGCCGGGAAAACGATTTGCCGAAGGTCTGACTTTGCCGTCTTTGTGTCCTCGTAAGGACCAAGGCGTATTGTTTCTGGTGTTTTGAACTTTTGTCTTTTAGGTTTTGAACTTGTTTTGGGTTTTGAGTTTTGTGCTTGAGCTATGTTATTGGCTTCGCTGGTATTGCCTGGCGTATAGCACAGCGCGTAGCGAGGAAGCTTGAGGAGTGATGGCTGAGGTAGTTATATAAGCTGTACCGGAAAATGATTTGCTGTCATTTGGTTTTTTCGTTATGCATTTTATTGAAGAATTACCTTTTCCACCTTTTGCTCCGACACTCCCGAGATCCGCAGAAAATTCAATCCCGCGGGAAATCCTGTGAGGACGACCGATTGAACCGGCGCAGTAACTATCACTTCCTGCTGAACATCGCCAATGCTGTTCAGGATTTGGATTTTGGAAAACCTTTCGGATTGTGAGACAACGGTGATCGGTCCGCTCGTTGGATTGGGATAAACCGTGTAATCTTCTTTTGGCAACTCAGCGATATCGGTAAAGGTGCATTGTCGAGGGAGGTAAGGAAGTTCTGCCGGAGGTCGATTTCCGTGAGTGCCGGGTTGTCAGTCAGGTCGATCGAAAGCAGGGCGGCATTAATAAACAGATAGTCCAGGTTTGGATTTCCCGAAAGATCGACGTGTGTGACCTGTTGGGGCTGGCTGTCGATGCGCAGGTATTCAAGGTTGGGGTTGTTGGTCAGGTCGGGTGGCGAAGTGGGCCTGAAATCGAACTTCAGCAGTTCGGGCGCCGCCGTCACATACACACATGTAGACGTTCTGTCCCTGGAGCATCAAAGTCCCCAGGATCAGAAAAAGGTGAAGGCGGCAGATTTTTTCATTTCTTTTGACAGGCGTTGATAATTCCGTACTAAGATAACAAGTTTTTGTTTAAGTTAAAGAATCCGGAAAGGTTTTTCGGAACCATCATTTCAACCTGCCATGGTGAATTTGTCAATTTCTTTTCAAGCGGCGTGTTTTCCTGATCATTTCAGGAGTATCAGTTTAGCAGTATGAACCTGGCCGTTAATCTCAAGCCTAACGAAAAACATGCCCGGATTCAGCATTTCTCCTTTGGAATTTTTTCCGTACCAGAAAACCTGTTTCTCTCCGGAAGGTTGATCTTCGTCGACCAGGGTCTCGATTTCCTTGCCGATGTCATTAAAAATTGAGAGATGCACGCGTGCATCCGTTTTCAGCGAATATGCGATGCAGGTTTCAGAAACCATGGGATTTGGGCTTACCTTCAAGATATTTTGGTTTTGCGTAATGCCAGCGGTTCCCACGGTTTCGGGTGAAAATTTCACCAGGTAAACATCCGATTTATTGCCGTTGATATCATAGCTCCATCCCGCTGTGATAAAGCCGCCATCGGTGGTTTGCTTTACGGAATATGCCTCGTCGTAGGGATAGGTTCCAAGATTTCTGCCAAAATTTTTCATCCACAGAAGGTTTCCCGTTTCATCGGTTTTGATCAGAAATGCATCATGGTCATTGAAGTTAAGGCTGGTATATCCTGCAATAATGTAGTCGCCGTCATAAGTTTGATGTACCGAACGCCCGACATCTTTTTTTCCGAAGAGGTCAAAAAATTTCATCCAGACGGTATCGCCTTGATGGTCGGTTTTCACCAGGAGAACGTCAGTTTGCGTTGCCCCTGATACTTCGTGACCGGTTTCGCCGGTAATCACAAAGCCGCCATCGGCGGTTTGCTGAAGATCGTAGCCTTCATCTGAATAAAATCCGGT
>JBKHBQ010000156.1:0-9296 GCA_046542305.1 Bacteroidales bacterium | reverse complement strand
GCACAGGCTGTGGTTCTGATATTCAGGGAATAATATTAGTTTGGCATGTAAGAATTTGAATTTTATCACTTAACGAAAAAAAACAACCTGACATGAAATACATCACAGCACTGAATAAAATACTTCCCCGGAGCAATGCTGGCGGCTGTATTGCTGCTTGGCCACGCCGCAGCTACGGCACAGTCGAAGGCTGCATTGCCCGACACCGCCTTTGTGGTGCCGGCACAGATACTGAAATTTTCGGGCAGGTTCTTCACCATGTGGGGCAACGTACTGACCCTGAAAGAAGCCAGGGTGTACGAAGGTTCTGAATGGTAAAAGAAATCAAAAAAATGATAAGATGAAACAAGTAAACCGCTGCCGCTGGGCCTCTGCCAATCCCGTTTTTTTTGAATATCACGACGAGGAATGGGGTGTGCCGGTACACGACGACCGGAAGCATTTCGAATATATGCTGCTCGATGCTTTCCAGGCGGGCCTCAGTTGGCTTACCATCCTTCGAAAACGCGAAAACTTCAGGAAAGCCTTTGATGATTTCGACTACGCCAGAATTGCCGCTTACGGCAACGAAAAATTCGATGAGCTGCTGAACGACCCTGGCATCATCAGAAATAAGCTGAAAATCAAAGCAGCCGTCAATAATGCACAGCGGTTTATGGAAGTGATCGATGAATGGGGATCTTTCGACAAATACATCTGGCATTTCACGGATCATCAAACCCTCGTCAATCATTTTGAATCTATGGATGAGGTTCCTGCAAAAACGGATCTTTCGGATCGCATCAGCAGGGATTTGAAAAAGCGCGGATTCAGCTTTGTGGGCTCCACCATTATCTATGCCTACTTGCAGGCGATGGGCATGGTGAACGATCATACCACCGATTGCTTCCGCCACGCAGAACTGACGTAATCGTTTATCCAAGCAAAACTACCGTGTAAATAACAAACGTAACCAGCAGCAAAACCGCTTCCCAGCGGTCGAGCTTTTTCCGGCCGCCCGTCCACATCCCGATAAAGAGAAGCAAAGTACCTCCGCCCAGCAGGTAAAGATCAGTGTTGAAGGAGGGATTATAATTCAATGGCTGCACGAAAGCGCTCACCGAAAGGATTAACAACAAGTTGAACACGTTGGAGCCGATGATGTTGCCCACTGCAATATCGTTGTTTTTCCTGATTGCGGCAATTACCGAAGTGGCCAGTTCGGGCAGCGAAGTGCCGGCAGCTACGATGGTAAGGCCGATTACCTTTTCGCTTACGCCGAGTCCAGTTGCCAGTGCTACGGCATAGTCCACCACAAGACGTCCTCCGATGACCAATCCGGCCAACCCCAGCACGATAAACAAGATGGTCCGGGAGGTTGAAAGCATCCGGATTTCCTCTGCCTTTCCGCCAGGTTCGCTTTTTAGCTGACGTTTGACATAGTACAGGAATCCGATGAAACAAACAGCCAGAATGATCGCATCTGCATATCCGAGCGCATTGGAGGTTTCAAAGCCGGTGATGCCGTCGTTTACCAGGATAAAAACCAGCAGCGCAGCGGCAAACGAGATGGGAATTTCGCGCCAGGCCGTGCTCGACTGCACCACCATGGGTGTGATCAGCCCGGCAATGCCCAGGATCATAAAAAGATTGAAATTGTTACTTCCGAGAACATTTCCGAACACCAGGTCAGAATTGCCCTGGAAGGAGGCAAAACTGTTTACCACAAGATCGGGGGTCGAAGTACCGAAAGCCACCACCGTCAGCCCAATGGCCAGCTCGGATACCCTGAGTTTTTTGGCTACCACCGAAGCTCCTTTTACGAAACCTTCGGCACCAAGCACCAGCATGACCAGGCCAATAACAATGAAAAAAATATCGAGGATCATAGTCAATCAGCATAAATGAACCCAGGACGCCACCCGGGGCACGGTCACATCCACTTCTTTATTTTAAAATAAAAAAACATGAAAGCCACCACCAGCACCATGATCACCAGAACAGTGTAAAACGCATAGGGATTTTCCTGAATGGGCAGCATCACATTCATGCCGTACAGCCCTGTGATGAAAGTAAGCGGGAGCACAAACGAAGAGATCAGCGTGAGGATCTTCATGATCTGGTTGGTGCGGTTTGCCTGCAGCGAATCGAAAGTTTTGGAGAGGCCTTCGATCAGCTCTGCGTAATCCTCGGTCATGTCCCAGATCTTCTGGTAGTAGTCGAGGATATTGCCCCAGTAGTCTTCCATATTTTCGGCGTATCCTTCGATAGCGCCGCTTTCGAATTTATGAAACAGCGGCACCTGCGGTTTGAAAATGGTGTTGAGCAGGATAATGTTTTTGCGGGTCACCGAAATGCGTTCGATGGTCTTCTGGGAATCCTTGTTGAACAGGTCGCGGTTGAGAAGTTCCACGTCGCTGCCGATTTTTCGTGTCAGCGACAGGGTTTCGGTCATCAGGCGTTCCAGGATGTGATACAACAATGCATCGCTGGTTCCGATCTCGAACTCTTCCTTGCGCTCGGCCTGCTCTTTGGCTTCGTTGAACAGGTCCTTCACCACCCAATGCGTATTTCCGATGGTGATCACATAGTCATCGCCCCAGAAGATCTTCACCTCCTTGGTTTTGAGAAAACGGTTGATGCGGTCGAATTTGGGAAAATGCAGGATGATGAAATAGTAATCGTCGTAGATATCGATTTTGGGGCGCTGGTTCAGTGTGCTTCGGCAGTCTTCGATGTCGAGCGGGTGGAAGTAAAAACTATCTTTCAGGTACTGAAGGTCCTCCTCCTTCGGGTCGAGCAAATGATGCCACTTAATAGTCCCGATTTTGATTGTCTCGATCATGATTCCCCGTTTTTTTAAGCTGTGATTAATACGCTTTTCTACATCCCGGTATAATTTTGAAGGCTCAAAAGTAACAAAATCCTGCAATCTGAGGCATGGCTTATCCTGAATACTGAAATAAAAAGATTTATGGGCAGAAAAAAAGCCGGTGGATTTTCTCCCGCCGGCTTTTTCGTATAAGCTTTTCAGATTTTATTTATCGAACAATTTTGCCCACTTGCGCGGCTCACGGTTTTTCCAGTCGCCTTTATGATACACGTAACTCGCGATGAGCGGCAGCACGGAAGTGGCTTCGGCATAAACCATCTGCTCGTGTACGGTATCCACCTTTCCCCATGAGGAAGCTTCCTTGAGGGTGGAGCTGGAGCAGGCGCCGTCGCGCACGTCGGCCACCGTGATCTGCACGGCATATTTGTGCATGGGCACATCCTTTCCGAGGATTTCGGCGCACACCACCGTATCCTGAGCAAAATTCTTGGGCACGCCGCCACCGATCATGAACAGGCCGCTGTGGTTGGCAGCCAGTTTTATCTGGGTGAGTTCCAGAAAATCCTTCACCGAATCGATCGACATGTGCCTGTCGGGATTTTCCCACTGGTGCTTTACCAGGCCGAAACCGGCGCTGCTGTCGGAAAAGGCCGGACAGAAAATCGGCACATCATGCTCGAAGGCCGTCTGCACCAGCGAATCTTTTTTCTTTGCATTTTTGGTGAGGTAGCGGCCCATTTCGCGGATAAATTCGCGCGAGGAATATGGACGCGGTTCAAGGCTGTCGGCAATGATTTTCGTGGTTTCATCGCACACCTGCAGTTCTTCCTCGTCGATATAGGTATCATAGATTCTGTCGATGTATTGCGAGCGGAGATCTTTATCATCCACCCAGGGCGTACCCCGGTAATGCTTAAATCCGAGCGCCTCAAAAAAGTCCATATCCACGATGGCGGCTCCCGTGGCCACGATGGCGTCGATCATGTTGTTTTTAATCATTTCAACATAAACCTGCATGCAGCCGCCTGCGCTGGTACTTCCGGCCAGGGTAAGCCAGTTGGTACATTCCTTATCGGTGATCATCATCTGCAAAATATCGGCAGCCGACGCCGTATCGCGTGAAGTGAACGACATTTTGCGCATCGAATCGATGATGGGCGTTGCATCGAAGGATTTGATGTCGATATGTTCAATGGTTTCTTTTAATAATTCTTTCTTGCTCATAATGTATGATTGTTTATGATTTGATATTCAAAATAAGAAAAGCCGGAACGCATAATTCTGTGTTTCATTGCATGAAAAAACCTTTTTAGGAAATTTCCTTTGCAAACCTGTACGAAAGCAGTTTATACACCAGTTTGGAAGCGAGAAAATCCGGTGACCGGTTGCTGTCGACAGGGGCCAGTTCCACCACGTCGAATCCCACCAGATTACGCTGCTCCACCACTTTTTTCAAAAACCTGATCACCTGATACCACAGCATTCCGCCAGGTTCGGGTGTGCCGGTAGAAGGCATAATGGAAGGGTCGAATCCGTCGAGATCGATGGTAATGAATACGTTGGAAGTGAGTTTATCGATGGCCCTATCCATCCAGTTGTCATTGTCAAAAATATCTTCCGCCAGGAAAAGCCTGTCTTTTTGGATATAGGGCAACTCCACCGTATCCATGCTGCGGATGCCCACCTGCACAATAGGACAAATCTCCTTTACGCGCGACATTACGCAGGCGTGGTTGTATGGTGTGCCTTCGTATTCCGGCCGCAGGTCGGTGTGTGCATCGATCTGCAGCACACTCAGGTCATTGAATGATCTGGCGTAAGCCCGCACCTGGCCGGTGGTCACGGAATGTTCCCCTCCCAGTCCGACAACAAATTTTCCCAGTTTCAGGAATTTCGACACCTCAGCCTCTACGGCATGAACCATGTTCTCGGGTGAAGATTTTTCGGTGACGGGTTCGGCGGTGTGAATCCCGATTTTGTAAACCTCGCTGTTGGTTTCGATGTCGTAAATTTCCATATTTGCCGAGGCTTCCAGAATGGCGGCAGGGCCTTCGTCGGCGCCTTTGCCCCAGGTGCTTGTTTCGTCGTAGGGAATGGGCAGGATAACCACCCTGGCATTTTTAAGGTTTGAGTATTGTTCCTCAAGTCCGCCGTAATTTGTCTCAGTATTTGCCATTTAAATAAGAATGTTTTTCCGTTTGATGATCAGGCAAAAGTATAAAATTTTACCTGCTGAAATATCAGGCTGCCTGTGCTGCTAAGGCTGCTTGCTGCATTAAAGAACAACCAAATAATGAGGGCAAAGTTTAGGTGACAGGGCAAAAAATTCAGGTTATTACCATGATGTTCTGCACTTTAAAGCGAATGAATAAATAGGTTGATTTCAGGTAAAATCCGGTGAAAATATGTATTTTCGCCACCTGATAAAAACACATTCAAAAACTTAAATGAATGAAAAATTATAACAGGCTCAACACCAGCATCGGATGGGCTGTTTGGTTGGTAGCCACCATCATTTACTTTTTAACCCTCGAACCCACAGCCAGCTGGTGGGATTGTGGAGAATACATTGCAACAGCTTACAAACTTCAGGTCGGCCACCCGCCCGGGGCGCCGTTCTTCCAGCTCGTCGGCCGTATCTTCTCGTTGTTTGCCTTTGGCGATGTTACACAGGTTGCCCTGATGATCAACGTAATGTCGGCGCTGTCGAGCAGTTTTACGGTATTGTTCCTGTTTTGGAGCATCACCATTCTGGCGCGAAAAGCTGTTTTTGAAAAAGGCGAAATGACCACGGCCAAAATGCTTGCCGTATTCGGCAGCGGCATAGTCGGAGCGCTGGCCTATGCCGTAAGCGATTCCTTCTGGTTTTCTGCTACCGAGGGCGAAGTTTATGCCATGTCGTCGTTTTTCACGGCTTTTGTTTTCTGGGCCATCCTGAAATGGGACGAAGCGGCCGATGAAAAGCATTCGGAACGCTGGCTCATCCTGATCGCTTACATGGTAGGGCTTTCGGTGGGTGTGCACATGCTCAACCTGCTGGCTATCCCGGCCATCACCTTTGTTTATTATTTCAGAAAATATAAACCCACAGCCAAAGGCATGTTTATTGCCGGCGCCATCTCAATCCTGATCCTGGCCTTCATCATGTACGGCATTATTCCCGAGGTGGTGAGCCTTTACGCGCACAGCGAGCTGATCTTCGTGAACAGCCTCGGCCTCCCCTTCAATTCAGGGACTATTTTCCTGTCGTTGTTACTGGTTGCCACCATTGTTTTTGCAATCCGCGCTACCATCGAGGATAACCGCAAGGTGATCAATACGGCATTGCTGCTTACCGGCGTACTTTACCTGCTGATCCTGCTCGAAAGCTCATCGGTAGGAAACTTCTTCATGCGCCTGATTGTCGGCGGTATTATCGCATTCATAATCTACCGCTTCCGCTATAACCGCGCACAGCTCAACCATGCCATCCTGAGCTTATTATTCATCCTCATCGGATATTCCACCTTTTTTATCATCATCATCAGGGCCAATACCAATACACCCATCAACGAAAACGACCCGAACAATGCAGTAAGCCTGCTGTCTTATCTGAACCGTGAACAATACGGCGACTGGCCGCTGCTTTACGGGCAGTATTACAATTCGCCCATCGTGGATTATGAAGACTCGCAGCCGGTTTACCTGCGCGATGAGGACAAGGGAAAGTATGTGGTGGCCGATCCGCGCACCGGAACGGTTCCTGTGTATGATCCTGATTTTACAACGCTTTTCCCCCGTATGTGGAGCAATCAGAAGCCCATCCACATCCAGGAGTATAAACGCTGGGGAGACGTGGAGGGCGTGCGCATGCGACACCGCAAGCCCGACGGCACCACCGAAACCATTACCAAACCCACCTTCGGGGAGAACCTGACCTATTTCTTCAGGTACCAGGTGGGATTTATGTATTTCAGGTATTTTATGTGGAATTATTCCGGACGGCAAAATGATATTCAGGGCCATGGCGAGCTTGAAAACGGCAACTGGCTGACAGGCATCGAACCGTTCGATTCGGCCAAGCTGGGCAGCCAGGACAACCTGCCTCCCTCCTTGAGGAACTGGGCATACAACAAATTCTATCTGCTTCCGCTGATCCTCGGCCTCATCGGGCTTTTCTTTCAGGTGAACCGTGATCATAAGAACAGCATTGTGGTGGGCCTCCTGTTCCTGATGACCGGCCTCGCCATCGTGGTTTACCTGAACCAGTACCCATACCAGCCTCGTGAAAGGGATTACGCCTATGCGGGATCTACCTATGCCTTTGCCATCTGGATCGGTTTAGGGGTGCTGGCAATCTTCAACGGCCTGAAAAGGTTCCTGAAACCTACGGGAGCTGCCATCATTGCAACCATCCTAAGTTTCCTGCTGGTGCCCATGATCATGCTCAGCCAAGGCTACGACGACCATGACCGGTCAGGAAAATATGCTGCCCGGGATTTCGCCGTCAATTACCTGGAATCCTGTGCTCCCAACGCCATTCTGTTTACCAACGGCGACAACGACACCTTCCCCCTTTGGTATGCACAGGAGGTGGAAGGCATCCGTACCGATGTGCGCGTGGTGAATTACATGCTGGCCTCCGGCGAATGGTATATCCATCAGTTGATGCGAAAGGTGTACGATTCGGAAAGGCTGCCGTTTACCATCAGCCATGAAGACTATGATAAAGGGTCGAACAACTATGTTCCGTTTTTCGACCGCATTAAGGGCAGGCAGGAGTTGAAGGATGTGATCAGTTTTATTGCCAGCAAGGACAGCCGCACCAAGATGCCGTTGCAGGACGGGACCTACATCAATTTTGCGCCGACGAAGGATCTGAAACTAACTATCAACAAAGAGCAACTGATCAGCAAAGGTATTGTGCCCGAAGAAATGGCCGATCGCATTGTTCCGGAGATCACCTGGCGTGTGAGCCAGAACTACCTGTACAAAAACGATCTGATGCTGCTCGATTTTGTGGCATCCAGCAACTGGGAGCGCCCGATTTATTTCACCAGCCCCTCGGCAGTGGAAGGCGTACTGGATGTGGCCAAATACTGCCACCTCGAAGGCATTGTTTACAGGTTTTTACCTGTGGAAGCCGATCATTATATCGACGGTCTCGGCGGTATTAATACCGGGGAAACTTACGATCTTCTTGTAAACAAAGCCAAGTGGGGCAACCTGCACCTACCCGATGTTTACGTGGATCCGGAAAGCCGCAGGAATTCTATTATGCCCAAGCAAAATTATTTTCGTACAGCACAGGCGCTGCTGGATGAAGGCAAAGCCGATTCGGCAGTTGCAGTGCTCGACACTTGCCAGAAATATTTCCCGAACAGCAAAATACCTTACGACCTTTACAGCCTGCCCATGCTCGAAACCTACTACGAAGCAGGCGCCATGGAAAAAGGCAATGAGGTATCAACCATTCTGGCAAACAATTTCGACGCAGACCTGCAGTATTATGCATCGCTCGACACCTACTTCCAGGATTATTACCAACAGGAAATCCAGCGCGCGTTTGCCGTGCTTCAACAGTTATCGATGGTGGCCAACCGGCATAACCAGACCGAACAGGCCAATAAGATCGACATGATCATGGAAATGCAACTGGAGAATTTCTAACCGAAGAAACGTTTTATCATTATAAAGGCACGACGGCAAGTTGTGCCTTTTTTTTATTTTCGCTCCTTCGGCCGGGTGGGAATAAACAGGATGATGAAACCGATGATGATGAAGGGAATACTCAGAAGCTGGCCCATGTTCAGCAGCATCGTGCTTTCGAAGGGCACCTGGGGTTCCTTGACAAATTCGATAAGAAACCTGACGGTAAAGAGCAGGATCAGGAAAATGCCGAATAAAAATCCCGGTTTTGGTTTGCCATCTGTTTTCCGGTAATACCAGTACAGGAATCCGAAAATGGCAAGGTAGCTCAACGCCTCATAAAGCTGTGCGGGATGACGCGGGATTTGATCCACCGAAGTAAAGATAAATGCCCACGGTACTGTGGCCGGTTCGCCGATGATTTCCGAGTTCATCAGATTTCCCATGCGGATGAAGAACCCGCCCAGCGCCACTACAATCACGATGCGGTCGAGAACCCAGAAGTAAGATTTTTTATTTTTTCTCGAAAACAACCAAAGACCGAGAAGGATTCCAATAGCCGCCCCATGGGAAGCCAGGCCGCCTTTCCACACCATCAGAATTTCCAGCGGATGTGAAAGATAATACGCCGGTTCATAAAAAAATACATGCCCCAGACGTGCACCGATGATGATAGCAACCACCATGTATGTAGCCAGTTGGTCGAGCAGTTTGAGGGAAAGATTTTCGTGCTTGAACACCCGCATCAACACCAGGTATCCGAAGAAAAATGCAGCAGCAAACAACAGCCCGTACCAACGCACCGGCAGCCAGGTGCCTGGAAAAACTTCAGGGCTGACGCTCCATTCGATATAAT
>JBKHBQ010000155.1:0-9419 GCA_046542305.1 Bacteroidales bacterium | reverse complement strand
AAAACAGGAAAAGTTATTTGACAAAAGAAAAGAGAAAGTTGTTTGGCAAAAGAAATGGAAAGTTATCAGAAGTTTGACTGGAAATTCAGTGGTGAGTGGGAAAAGATATCGGATAGATGGGAGAATAAATCCGGCAGGTGCAGATTGATGCCTTGATTCTTGATTACCAAACTAAAAAACCGCAAAAAAAACCTGACTGGTTTCCCGTCATCTCGCCCGCCTTCAGCGCGAGGAAGACCTTAGGCAAAAAACCCGTCAGGCTTGTACAAATGTCCTGTTTCTGAATATTTGCTAAATTTTCTTTACCCTGTTTTCCTTTTCTCTTTCCCTTTTACCTTTTTCTTTTTTTCGTTTTTCTTTTTTCTTTTCCCACTCCCCTACTCGATACCTGCAAAATGTTTCATAAACTGCACACGTTCGTAGGCGGCGGGGTTGTCGGCGGATTTGAGGCTGAGTTTCCCGATAAAGTCTTCGGTAGTTTTAAAATTGTGCTTGATCATCCATTTGTCCATAAAGTCGGTCATCTGGCCAATCACTTCAAAACCGTTTTTATAGAGTGTAGTTGCTACCTGAACCGCTTTGGCGCCGGCCAGCAGTTGCTTAATCATGGCTTCGCCATCGTGCACACCGGTTGAAGCGGCAATATCGCAGTGCAGGCGGTCGCTCAGCATGGCTACCCAGCGCAGCGACATCGGCAGTTCGTCTTTTGTACTGAACACATTGGAGCTGGTCACTTCAAATTTATCGATGTCGATATCGGGCGAGAAAAACCTGTTGAACAGAACCATGCCCGAAATCCCGGTCCAGGAAAGTTTGAGTGCCGTTTTGGCCAGGCTCGAAAAATAATGGCTGATCTTAATCGCCACGGGGATCGACACCTGCCGCATCACCTCCATGACCACCTCGAAATATACATCCTCGTTTTGTACCGAATCGCGCTTGGTATCGGAGGGCAGGATAAAAATATTCAGTTCCAGACCATCGGCACCGGCATCTTCGATCCTTTTGGCAAAGCTGATCCATTCCGATGACGAAACACAGTTAATGCTGGCGATCAGTGGAATTGTAACAGCCTTTTTCCCTTCTTCGATCAACCTCAGGTATTCGCTCACGTCCTTTTCCCGGGTATAATTGCCTATGTAATCCTCGGCTTCGGGATAGGCATAATTGTGCTGTGCTTCCGGATGGTTGAAGGTTTTGTTGACCTCATGCATAATCTGTTCCTCGAAAAGCGACTTCAGTACGATGGCCGCAGCTCCGTTCTTTTCGAGTTTGATCAGGTTGTCAACGGATTTATTCAACCCGGAACTTCCGGCAATAATCGGGTTTTTTAGTTTAAAACCCATATAGGTAGTGCTCAAATCTGCCATAATACGTTATTTGCGTTAATACCTAAGTTCAATTTTCTTTGATCAAACAAAAATAAATATTCATTTCTAATCTCACATGGTTTGGCCTTTTTAATTGTTATTTTTAATGAGGATAAATAGGTTTGGAAGCTTCGGAGGTCGGAATGCTGTAAGAATATTGTTCAACTCGCGGCAAAGCGGATTGCAAATCGCATCATTCCGTGCCCACCTGGCGGTTTAGTTTTTCCTGTTGCTTTATGCGTTCACGCAGAATATCCACATACGTTTGATTAACCTTATCGGGAAAGAACGCATTGGATTTTTGCGCCCATTCCAATGCCGGTTCCAGCATTCCTTCCATTTCGCTGGCAAGTGCCAGATTGAAACTGGCCCGGGCTTTGGTTTTCGGATCGGGGTCGGTAAGTGCATCGCGCCAGAAGGCGGCGGCATTTTTCCAGTTGCCTTCGGTGGCTTGTTTATAACCGCGCTTGATATCACGGTTTCCCGACTTGAAAACCATTCTTGGCGATTCCACCAGGTGCGGAGAGATGCGCGACCCATACTTCACGGCGCTTTCAATGGCCGTTTCCAGAAGCAGTTCATTGCTCAGGTCGAATTGCCTGTACCCTTCCCCCTGAAAAGGATCGTCAGAATAATAAAACAGCGTATCTTTCATCGTATGCGAATCGAGCAGCACCGAACGGTGCGGATCAATAAAGAGCCAGTCCGTATTTACGATCGTCATCAGTTCTCCCGACACGCCAAAGGTGGTGTAAAACATATCGAAATTCACCTTTTCCTCAAGGTGGTTAAGCACAATGCAGGCATCGGCATTGTATTCCCGGCACAAATTTCTGATCCTGTTCACATGATGTTGTGTAAAATCCCCGGCATCTTTGGGCAGCGGATTTTGCAGCGAATCCCAAACCTGCACCCGGTATTTCCCTGCCAGGTTCAGCATGTCGGCCAGGTTGTAAATGGCGGCTTTTGCCAGGGTGGTGTCGTGGTACGTGGTGTCATAGATCACCTCATCCATGATGCGATAGGGTGTGCCGCGGTCCTTGCCGGCCGCGGGAAAAATGTTGTGCGTAAGTACGATGCTGTCGAATTCGGCAGGTATGGTCACCTTACCGGGTTCGTAAATATCGATGGAAAAATAGCGGTGGGGTTTGCATCCCCACACAAGAAAAAGGATGATGACGAACAGCAATACGCGGTTTTTCATTTTCTGCCGTTTTTTTGGCGCATGTCCCAGCAATTTTTGTGCCTCTGTTTTACTCAACAAAAATCCTCACGGTTTGGTTTGCATATTTGCTGTCCACTTCCGGGAAATCCACGATAAAGGTATAAATATTGCCCGCGCTTTTGATCAATTCCGCGCCCTCGGTTTTCACAGGAAGCAGATCGTTGATATAAACGGAAAGTGTTTCGCGTGCTCCGGTCCGGGCCTGCAGGTTGATGGTATAAACATGCTTGTCCAGCATTGCATCCAGAATTCTGAAACCTTCGGATTCGTACCCCGGTTTGGGTTCGGGAACCACCGGAATGGCCTCTATCCCGTTTTTCACCTCAAAACTTAACACTGCCTCATCGTGTAAAGTAAAGTTGAAATCTGCAGATGGACGGCTTCCCGGGCGTTGAAGTTTCCCGTCCTGCTTTTTGCTAACGATCTCCGTTCCGTCAGGAAGTTTCGGCGCAAAATCGATCTTCAGCGGTTCACTGCTGCTTTTGGTGAACCGGTAGGTGTAAGTATCGTATCTTCGCGAAAATTCAACATTTACACTGTGATTGCCGGTGCGGATATTGTCGATTGTCAGGTGATCCCAACCGGCAGGAAGCGCCGGTGCGAAGGTCAGCGAGTTACCCATCGCATCGGGGTTCAGCCCCAGCATTCCTTCGATCAGCGGCTGTAAAGCCATGGTTTCCGACCAGCATTGATGACGACATACGCCCGAGGGCTTGTAGACTTCGCCGTTCAGAACTTCTTCCACAAAACCCATTGCCCAGTGGCGGTACACCAGCAGGTTGTTCATGATGTGCATGTAACCCTGAACCGGCCTGCCTGCCCGGTATTCGGCAAGAGCCGTCCAGCCGGTGTACAATGGCCATACGCTTCCGGTATGATAGCCATTCGGATTAAACATCGGGCTGCGCTCACCAACAATTCTGACGCCCCAGTCTGAAGAGAATTCGTTTGTGGAAAATTCACTGGCTACTGCTTTGGCACGATCATCAATAATTTGCCCGAACAGGATTGGAATGGCCGGCATGATGGTTTTTTCGGTGATAAAGCTGCCGTCTTTTCTGAATCCGTGGTAATAAAACGCTTCCTCCTCATTCCAGTATTTGGTGTTAATTATTTTAATCACCTGATCGCGGTTGCGGATATAATCCGCTGCAAGTGATGTTTTTCCGGTCGCATTGGCCAGATAGGCTGCATTATCCAGTGCCGCAGCCCAGCACGATGCCAGATACAGTGAAGTATGCGATCCAAACAGGCCACCGCCTTCCACCCAGCCATGACCAACATTTGTGTTTTCGATCAGGCCGTCAAAGTCGGTATCGGTGGAGTACATAAAATCCATGGCTGCTTCAATGTGGGGCCAGCTCTGGCTGATGAAATCCAGGTCGCCGGAATGCTTCAGGTAACGACCGGCCAGAACCACATACAGCGGAGTTGCATCAGAAGCGTCAAAATGAACAAAGCCTGAGGTACTGAGCTCATGAAAGATCTTTCCGTTCAGATCCTGAAAATCCTGAAGGATTTCGAGAATGGATTTTACCTTTTCAAAATCGCCGTAGTGCAACAGGGCCATGCCGCTCCATTCGGCATCGCGGCCGAAATACCAGGCGTAGCCGGGCCTGCCGCTGATCTTGTGTTCGCCGTCCCACCCAGAAGCAGTAGTGGCATAACCTGCCGTGAGTGACTTGCCCAGGCCCGGCGTATGCACAAAAAAACGATCGCTGCCGGTCACGGCCCAATCGCAGGCAAGATTAAAAACACTGTCGGGGGTGGTGATACGCATAAGTTTTTCTTTGAGTTGCGACTGATAATTCAAGGCATCACGGTAAATCCGTTCAGGATCGCTAAGCCCCTGCTGATAAGCTGCAATGGCTTTTTCGGAACCTTCGTTACCGGCAGCGATCACCACATCCAGGTTATCATTCATTTCCAGCTTAAAATGCGCCATCCCACTTACGAGAATTCCCTGAGCAGGGGTTGCACTCCAAATGGTGTCGGCATTGTTGATGGATGCATAGTGCCCGATGGGATACTGCTCGCTGCTGATTGACGGCAGCAGCGGCGAACCCGCAAAATAAAGCGGCTGCAATTCCTTGTTAAAGCCGATCACGCTTACGAAATCCCCGGATGGATCGGCAAGTATATAGGCATTCAGTTTTTGATTGAAATCAAATTTCATCCCGCCCAGAACACCGGCCGAATAGGGCCACATCATCCGCTGATTGGATTTGAAACGGATGTATAGTCCCGCAGGATACACGCCCCGGTATTCATAATGTATCACGGCATTTGGCTGGTCAGGAGAAACGGTGATGATTTCAGTAAGAAATGCACGGCTGAATTCATACTGCCGTTTAAAATGCGTTGGGTCAACCGTAATCATGGGCCGTTCACGATTCAGCCAGTATATGCTGTCGTTGTACGAAAACTTTATGCCCACCTCGTAATCCCTGAAAGCCATGAAAGGATGTGCCCATATTTCGTCGATGCCGCCCTTTTCGCTGCCCATAATCAGCAGCCGTTCACCTGCCACATCCCAGAAATTATCGGTGGCATAGCGCCGGGTAAGCTGCTGCGGATGAATTTCGATGTCCCATGGTTGGGCAGATTTCTGCGCCCGCATCATCGGGAAATAACTGATTTCCGCTGAATTGAACGCAGCAACTTCCGGCGGTCCGTAATTCCAGTAATGTGCTTCCACCCCGAAATCCCTTCCGCCAACATACCAAAGGCAGTTGTTTGTAAATTTTTCCAGATGGAGACGGTTGACATTGTAAATCCCGTCTTCCCCGGCATGCTCCTTATCAGGATAACTAAAATACATGTAGGCGCCAACAGCGATAATTTTTCCGGCACCCAACTGATATTCCGTAACAAGCTTGATGTTTTCACGCAGGAAGATATAATCCCAGTCGGTGGCCACCACCTTGCCGTTTTCCGGAACTTTCTCCCCGTAATATCCGATATTTCGCACACGCAGATCCCGGCTGGGTTTTAGCACATACGCGCCGCCGTTGAGTCCTGCAAAAACGGGATGCGACCGCAGGCTGTGAAACCCCAGCATCCGGCCATAGCCCGAATCTTCGGCATCCTTGTAAACTACCGATGGTTTATTGGGTTCGATGTCCATGCTGTTGAGCAGCAACACGGCCTCACCTGTCAGAAGCAGGCCGCCACCGTTTTTCACATAATCCTTCAGGTTGTCCAGAGCCTGAAAGGTGATCGGTTCGTCGGGGCTGATTACGGTATCGGCAATATGGATCCAAACTACATCATAGTTTTTCAGCTTCCGTTTTTTTTCAAGGTTTTTAAAATCGATAAAACCGGCAGCGATGTTTTCCTGTTGTTCAAGAAATGCCCAGGCAGCACGGTATTCGCGGTTGCCTTTCCAGGGCTCACCGGCGGTGGAAAGTGCCACGTTCAATTGCTGGCCCTGCAGACCTGATCCCAGAAGGATCAGCAAAAATGCGATGGTAATGTTTCTCATAAAGCCAAATCTTCGGAAAAATATGTTGTGTTATCGCAAAGATAGGCTTACTGACGGAAACCGGATTGGGTGCAGTGATAATTTTCCCCCGGGAACGGATTTAAAGTTTCATCAGGTGATTTACTTCCAGACGCAGGAAATCAGAAATGGTGAGGTGAGCATGCTTAAGCTCATGTTCGTGATGGGTGCTTGCCACGGCCACCACTTTCATTTTTGCCCTGAGTCCGGCTTCCACGCCCGCATAGGAATCCTCGAACACGATGCAGTTCGAAGGAGGGGCCGCCAGGGCTTCGGCTGCTTTGAGGAAAATTTCGGGATGTGGCTTGCTGTTCCTGATGTCTTCGGCTGCAATGATGTGTCCGAAATATTGTCGGACCTTCGTTTCGCGCAGTGTAAACACCACATTTTCGTGGGGCGCCGAACTGGCTACGCACACAGGAATGTGGTGTGCATTTACCTTTTCGAGGAATCCTGGCAGGCCGGGCAA
Organism: Bacteroidales bacterium; assembly: GCA_046542305.1. Taxonomy (GTDB): domain Bacteria; phylum Bacteroidota; class Bacteroidia; order Bacteroidales; family 4484-276; genus JBKHBQ01. Next base: position 2,853 of record JBKHBQ010000155.1, on the reverse strand, counting down.
TGGCTTTAATTGTCCCTTGGCCAGATCGCGGTACAGCTTTTCTTTTTCTTCGGTAAGCTGATAGCTTTCGTTTTCGCCGATCCCGCGTCCAAAGAGGATTTCCATGATTTCATGGCTGGTTCTCCCAAACAGCTTATCGCGAAACATTTTTTCGGTAATATGCAGGCGGTGCTTTTCGCAAAATTTAAACCAGGCATCCTGGTGTTGATCGCCGGTATTTGCAATCACACCGTCGAGGTCAAATATGAGGTTAAGCTTGTTCATCACTGGTTTTCTTTATGGGAAGGGTAAACGAAAACGTGCTCCCTTTGCCGGGTTCGCTGCTTACCCTGAGATCTCCTCCGATTTTGGAAATAAAATCTCTGCAAAGCAACAGGCCAAGACCGGTTCCACGTTCGTTGGCAGTCCCCTTTTTCTTGTAATTCGAATCGGCAGAAAAAAGCTTTGTGAGGTTTTCGGCAGATATGCCGATGCCGTTGTCCTGCACCGAATACTCCACTACCGAATCGTATTGCCGTGCATCCAGGACAATCCGCCCGTCTTTTTCCGTAAATTTGATCGCATTCGAAAGCAGGTTTCTGATCACAGTGCGGATCATGTTTTCATCGGCAATGGCAAAAGTATTTTTAGGAACATTGTTGATCACCGAGATATTTTTCATTTCTGCATTCTTTTCCTGAAGCAACAGAATCTGCCGGGTTACCCTCGACAGATCGATCCTGATCTGCTTGACCTGGAGCTGATGGGAGCTGTTGCGTGTCCAGTCGAGAAGATTTTCGAGCAGCACATAAATCTCTTCGGAGGAATTTCTTATGATTTCAATAAAATTCAACCGCTCCTTATCGGAAAAATCCGGATATTCATCGTGCAAAAGGTTCGAAAAGCCGATCAGCGAATTGAAGGGGCTTTTCAGGTCATGGGCGATGATGGAGTAGAACCTGTCCCTGGTCCGGTTGATCTCGATGAGCTTCTGTTCGTTTTCCTGCAACGTACGAGTTCTGTCGGCCACCTGCATTTCAAGTTTGCGCGCCGTCCGGTATTTGTTGATATAAAGGTAGGTGATCAGAACGAGAATGGTGAGGATAAAACCTCCAAACCCGATGATCTGCTTAAGGTATAAACTGTTTCGTTCGTTGTTGAGTTCTTCGATGGCCAGTTTTTGGTTGAGCAGCGTGGTAGCGGCCTGCAATTCGTTCTCGTGCATACTCAGCAGCAGGCGGGTCATATTTCTTGCAGATTCTTCCTGCTGCCGGGTGGAAAGGAGCAGGTAATCATTAAAAAAGCCGTGGGCATCAGCATGGTCACCCGATTTGTCGCAGCAGTCGATATAGTTTCTGTAATATTTCAATACAAGGTTTTTAACACCTGAAAACTTCGCCTGTTCAATACCTGCATCCAGGGCATCTTTAGCCGCTTTAAATTTTGCCATTTGTAAATAGCACGTAGCCATATTATGGTAATTCTGCGCCTCCCCGAATTTATTGCCGATGCTTTTGTTGATCTGCAATGCCTGTTGATAAATGTCGAGTGCTTTTTGTAATTGCCCGCTGTACTGATAAGTGCCTGCCAGGTTATTGAGCGTGCGCGCGATGTTATAGGGATTTTCATTCTCCTGAAATATGGCGTAAGCTTCTTCATAGGATTGGCGGGCCTGCTGGTACTTTTTTTCCCTGAACCACATGCGACCTTTGGCAATACCGGCTTCTGCGATTTGGTTTTCAAAACCAAACCTTCTGGCAATCACCTCGGCTGAATCGAAGCGGATAAGCGCCTCCCGGTAGTTATCCGTATCCATAAAAATATTCCCCATATTTAAAAGGTACTGGGTAAGAAAATGCTGCTTCCCCAGATCCCCCTTTACATGTTCGCGATATTTGTAGGATTCGAAAAAGATTTCATAGGCCCGGGCATTGTTGCCGATAATCTGATAAATCTTCCCCAGCAGCAACATACTTCCCAGGTAACCGGGATAGTTATTTATCTTCCTGTAGTTTTCGATTGATGACTTAAGGTAGCCGATAGCGGCCGGAAAGTTGCCGGCATTCATTTCAGCCTGCCCCAGCCAATACTGAATCCAGGTAATCATGTGATAATCATTGCTCCCTTCTATCTCTCGAAGAATGGACAGGAATTTGGAAACAGCCTTATCATTCTGATAGCTCATGGTAAGAATCTTTCCCTGCAGAATTTCTGCATTGATTAATTTATCCCTGATGCCATTCCGTATATAGTAATCCACTGACTGATCCACATAATACATCGCACTGTCGAACTGATGAAGGAAAAGGTAACTGTTGGCGGATTGATAGCACAGGATGTAAGTATTCATGGAATCGCCCAGGCTTTTAAAGAGCCTGAGTGCTTTAAGATTTGCAAGCAAGGCATTCTGATAATCCAACTGAAACTGGTAAATACTTCCAAACAGGCTATAAGCCTTGGCCTGATCAGAAACAGAGCTGTACAATTCGGCAAGCTTAAGATATTGGGTATTGTAGCCGATGGCAATTGATGACAATGAATCGCTGTAGACGCTGGCGAGTTTTTGCAGGATCAACATTCGCTCTTTCCCGGAGGTATTTTGCAGCTTTTTTTCCAGCGATCGTACTTCTTCAGCCGATTGGCCAAAAAGCAAAACGACGGATAAGATGAGTAAAAGGCTTATTGCGGTGGTTTTGATTTGTTTCATCCTGCTCGCCTCACTTGGTAGCTCTACTAATATCATACAAAGATAATTTTTATATCATATCATAGAATCAACTGCAGGAGAAATGTGAAAAAAATGTTTAATTCCTGATGTTGGTCTGAAAGGCTGCCTCACTCAGCCTCTTGATATCAGGATAATAGCCAGAACTG
>JBKHBQ010000154.1:0-9439 GCA_046542305.1 Bacteroidales bacterium | reverse complement strand
CTCGGCAGCGAAAACATCAAAAAGCTCTATCAGGTGGAAGTTGAGGTTCTCAGTCATAAAAATCAACAAATCATCGTTCCGGTAAAACCCGTAAAAAAAAGATTGATATGATGAACATACCCTATATCGGAAAAATCATCAGCAAATTCGATGAACCCACCAATCCCGGCGTGATGCGCGAAGCGGAAAGCGTGATTGAACTGGATGCGGCTTTCGCCGAAGGATTGTTCAAGATCGAATTGTCGGAGTATATCGAAGTATATTTTCACTTCGACCGGGCCGAGCCTTACCGGCTCAAAACACACACCTACACCGGCGAATACAAGGGCGTATTTGCCACCCGCAGTCCGCGGCGGCCGTCACAAATCGGCAGCACGGTGGCCAGGCTGCTGAAAAGGGAAGGCAACAAACTTACGGTTCAGGGACTGGATGCGCTGAACGGCACGCCGCTCATCGATCTTAAGCCACTGCATATTCCGCTGAAGGAAGAGGAACTGGAGGCCGTGGAAATCCAGGGGCGCAAAATGAGTCCGCGCAAGCTGGTGCTGTCGAACATCTGGGCCGGCAAAACCGATCGCCTGCTCCTGGATGCCGCGCAGATGCACGGGCACTTTTGCCCCGGACTGGCCATGGGCGTGATGATGGCCACAAAAGCCATGCAAATGATCCGCGGCAACTCCGACGGACTGGAAGACCTGCTGGCCATCACGGAGACGAACAACTGTGTTTCGGACGGCATCCAGTTCGTTACGGGTTGCACTTTTGGAAACAATGCCCTGATCTTTAAAGATTACGGCAAGGTGGCGTTCACCCTCACCAAACGTGATGGCCACGGCATCCGCATTTCAAGCCGGCCCGGCGCCAAAGCATATATGAAACAAGCAAATCCGCTGTTTTCCGACAGCTACAAAAAAGTGGTAGGAGAACAAAATCACAGCGAAGAAGAGATTGCCAAATTTAAGAAGCACGGTGTAGAAAAAGCCTTTGCCACCCTCGAACTGGATTTCGATAAACTTTTCAAAACGGAAGAAATTGAAGTGGAAGTTCCGCCCTATGCCCCGTCGCACGAAAGCATCATTTGTGAGAAATGCGGAGAACCGGTGATGGCAACCCGTATCCTCCGGGACAAAGGCAATCAGCTATGCTTCGCCTGTGCCGGAAAAACCGGAAATATCCTTACGGGCGACGGGATCAGGTGCCAATGATCGGTTTAAGCATGATATTGATATACTGAAACAAAACAGATTTACCCATAGCTTTTGCAATTCACTTTTTAACTAATCTGTTTTAAATATGCTTCAATTCCTCACAGGCATCACCGCAGCAGCAGCGCACGTATTATCCGGGCGACCGGTGAAGAAAATGGCACAGCCTGCTTTGTTATTCCACCACGATTTTCAACGATGCTGCAGGTTTTCGCTCAACAACAAGGCACGCAACATAAAGCCCCGGTTTAACATGTTCATCACAAGCATTCCAGGACGCTTTCCCGGGGCGTAACGGCTTCAGCGTTGTGATCAGGTTGCCCTGCAAATTGGTAATACGAATTTCTGCACGGGCATTTGCCGGAAGATCAAACGAAAAAGTGGTATAGCCTTTCATGGGATTGGGTACACAGGTGAATTGATGTGTTGATCTAAGCGGTGTTTCGTTTCGCTGAACTGAAGTAACGGGGTCTTCAACAAACCCTCCGTGGCCATCGTTAAACAGAATTGTAAGCAATGAAGGCTGATTGTAGTAGTTCGCGGCAAAGGCTAGATCGTTAAACCCATTCCCGTCGTAATCTGCGCTGTTAAAACATGACAAACTTGTATAGACGGGGAAATTGTAAATAATTACAGGATCTTCCATTTCAAAACTACCTGTATTGTAACAGATGCTGATATTTTGTCCGCCAACCGATTCGAATACCATATCAGGCAGTTCGTCGTTATTGAGATCAACCACAATGTTTCTGTTTGTAGTGTTTGGCAGTGAAAAGTCGGTATGACTTTCAAATTCTCTTGCGCCAAGATTTTCGAAAAAGACAGCGTAAGTATACCCGCCGGAACCGATATTTACCATATCTGTGTCGCCGTCGTTGTCAAAATCGGTAGGATAAACCGAAGAAGTCAGGTAAGGCATTTCAAGCCGGTTCAGTTCAAACCATCCGGGGTTGCTGAAATATACATCAGTGTATTCGCCAATTATGATCACATCATCGCGTCCATCTGCGTCGAGATCGGCGCAGCCCAGTTGCTGGGGCGGGTAATCCGGGGTTTCAAAATACTCCGCTTCGCCAAGATTACCCGCTCCGTCATTGTATAAAACACCCCACCAACGATCCGAACTTGAGCCAAGTACAATGTCGAGATGGCCATCACCATTAACATCCCCATAATTGATATAAATAAATATGTGAGGACTGTTGATGGGAAAATCCTGATAGTTGCTGAAACTGCCCTTGTCATTGTAGAAAATCCTAATGAACCTTTCCCAATTTCCGTTTGAGAGATCACTGTGAAAAGTAACCAGATCAGGAAACATATCATTATCAATATTTATGGCGAGAATATTTCGTTGTATGCCACAAAAGTTTTGCGAACTGTCAATCATGGTAAAACTCCCACTATCATTATCCATAATTGAAAACGAAGGATTTTCATATTGCCAATCTACTTGGTGTCCGGTAACAATATCGATGTCTCCGTCAAGATCGAGATCGGCGGAGGTAATCGATTGAAGCATCCGCGGCACCTGATAGACCGCCCTCCCGGAGTCGCCGGTAAAAGATAAGAGCAAAAATGCGGCAAAGAAAAATAATGTTTTTTTCATGTTTCCTGATTTTATAGTTTTCATAGTAATGTTTTTCATGGTGTGATACTTTTTTTTGATTTTAAGAGATTTTGTCCTTTGAATAGAATCGATGGCAGACCTGAATCCTTTTCTTGTAATTGCCCTCATTACTTTTATCTTAATTTTTCTCGATTGTGACATTCAAATTTACAAAATTGGTTCTTTTTGTTGCCAAAATGCCCACATTTATCCACAGCTTCGCCAGGTCAGTAATTTACGACGAAGAGACCCCCTCAGGAATTAGGTTTAAATTTAGTTTCGTGTTTTTTAGTGAAGAAGCATTGAATTTCGGAGCGATGAACGAAAAACCCGGTAGCAGTGTTTGCCTAAGTTGCGGAGAGCCGATCAGGAACAAACGCAGTGATGCGAAATTTTGCATCCCAGAGGCGCAAACAGCAACATTATCGACGTAAACATGAAATCCGTGGATTATGAACCTCGATACTGTCGAAAAATGGAAAAACTAAACCGGAATAACCCCGGGTCAACAGCAAACATATTGAATTTTTCTAAATATTTTGCCTGTTTCTTTTTGCCTTCCACAGGAATTTTAATAATTTAGCGCAAAAACCGGAAAACATGAAAAAGATCGATACCTCCAAACTTTCGCACGATGAGTGCTGGGGCGTTCAAATCAACGGCACCCGGCATTGTCAAAACTGCAAATGGACCGGCATCAGCGCCTGTGAAGGACAAAACATCGTGCGCACCGGCCGCAATTCAAAAGGCTACCGCATTGGCGAACTCGGCCTGGTGGAAACCGATTGGGTTAACCCGAAAGAAGCCGCCCTGAGCACCTAACCCTTTGCCGTGTGAAATCATTACCCGAAAAAACCGTTGAGCGTCTGAGCCGGTATCGCCGGCTGTTGATGCGCTATCAATACCTCGACCGGCCATTTATTTTTTCTAAAGATCTTGCCCATATGCTCAACATTAACCCGGTGCATGTGCGCCGCGACCTGATGCTATTAGGCATTTCGGGAAGCCATTCGGCAGGATACGACGTGCAGGAACTGATCAGGCATATAACGGAAAAGCTGGAATGCCGAGAGGGCAAAAATGCCTGTTTTATTGGCTTCGGACACATGGGCAGAGCGGCGCTGGAGCTTTTCGGTGAGGGTTTTGCGCCCGCCAGTATTGTAGCCATCTTCGATACTTCCTCAAAATCCGTTGGCAAAATATTTTCAGAGGTTCCGTGCTATTCCGTGGATAAGATCACCCAAATCATCGAAAGTCAAAATATCAGTCTGGCCGTGCTAACCGAAGCCGACGAAGAAATCGACAGCCTGATCAGCCTGCTCCTGGCCTGCGGCATACGGGGCATTCTTAATCTTACCCCTGTACAATTGAATGTTCCTGACCACATCCACCTGGAAGAATTCGACATGGTGACCACGATGATCAAGCTGGCATATTTTTCCGAGAAGAGAGGCTGATTGATGTCGGGCTTTTTTTTGACCCGAACAAAAAAGGCACCTTCCGGTGCCTCCTCTATTAATTTTGAAGATTTTATCAGGAAAATAAGCCGGTAGTTTTTTTCATGAACTGAACCCTTTCGAAAGCGGCAGAATTTTCATGGCCGATGAGGATATTTCCACGGAGCTTATCGATGGATTCCACATGATTCTTCTTCATCCATTCTTCCAATTCGGCAATCATGGTCTCGAGATACGGAATTCCTTTTTTATAAAGCACCGAGCATACCTGCGTTGCGGTAGCTCCGGCCATGATCTGCTTCACCACGCCCTGGTAATCATGAATACCGGTATTTGCAATCAGGTCGCAATGTACCTTTCCGGTCAGCAGCCCGATCCAGCGTAACGACTGGGTCATTTCCGAGGGCTCGCTCAGGTAGTTGTTGTAAATGATTTCACCCTTATCAATGTCGATGTCGGGGCGGAAGAAACGGTTGAAAAGAATAGTCCCGTCTACTTTGGCCGCACAAAGCCTTGAAACAAAGTTGCTGATATTGGTAAAGTAGGGGCCGATTTTTGCAGCCACAGGAATGGTGACATGCTTTTTCACCTCATTGATGATATCCACGTAAATATTTTCAATGTCGCGGCTTTCCACATGTTCGTTGAACGGAAAAACTGAGATGTTCAATTCGAGTGCATCAGCGCCGGCACTTTGCAATTCTTTTGCAAAAGCAGGCCATTCCTGCGAGGTGGTACAATTGATACTGGCCATCACAGGTACCGAAGCCGATTCTTTTACTCTCTTCAGGAGTTTGATGTATTCGTTTACCCCATGATCTTTGGAAATGCCTTTCACAAATTCAGTGGCTTCGGGATACCAGAAGTACATTTCATCGTCACGAAGCTTAGCCTCAATCTCGCCAATGATCTGTTCTTCGAACAGCGACTTAAGCGTAACAGCGCCTGCGCCGTGCTCGATGCATTCCATGGTTTTTTCGTACGATCCGGTAATGCGCGAACTGCTTACCACGATTGGATTTTTAAGTGTTAATCCCAGGTATTTGGTAGATGTATCCATATGTTTAATTTTTTAAATAAAGATTTTACTTTTTAGCATTACAACTCCCCCTTGAGAAGTTTTTCGGGAGCTTTTAACAAAGGCTTCATGAATTCGATGGCCTTTTCGAGATTTTGGGCGGCCCGGGCGGTAACTCCCTCACGGAATTCCCACTCGTAGCCTTTGATGTGAAGCAGGTAAGCCCGCGGGCTTTCTTTATAAATATCGTTGCAGAGTTGCACCACATAGGATGCCGATACCGAATGCATCGAAAACTCCACTTTGGTTTTGGGTGTGATCTCATCGAGTACCACATCCTGGATGTCTTCTACGGATGCATCCACAAAAATCACAATGTCGAAACCTGCGATTTCGGCGGCATCTTCGATGTTGAGCTGGTAGTTGGAATCGAATTTAAAATTTTTGAGATCTTCCTGCTGCACCCATTGGCTGATCTTCTCCACAAAAAGGTTACCCAGGCCATCATCCTGACGGCCCGGGTTTCCATATCCATAGATAAATATTTTAGGCTGATCAGTCAAGATTACGAACGCTTTTTATCGATGAGCTGATTGTTGGCGTCGTAAAGCGTGATCTCCAGCGGCATTTGTCCGAGTGCGTGTGTAGCGCAGCTCAGGCAGGGATCGTAAGCCCTGATGGCCACCTCAACGGCGTTCATCATGCCTTCGGTGATTTCTTTCTGACCGGTCATGTATTCCACAGCCACCTTGTTCACAGCCTGGTTCATCGGCTCGTTGTTGTTGGTGGTTGAAACGATGAGGTTGGCCAGTTCGATCTGATCCTTGTCGTTGATCTCGTAGTGGTGGAACAGGGTTCCGCGCGGAGCTTCGATGAGGCCCACACCTTTCTTCACCTTTGTTCCTTTGGTTACGAGGTCGGTTTTCTGAAGATCGGGGTCGTTGAGCAGATCTCTGATCATCTCGCCCGAGTGCAGCAACTCGATCAGGCGTGCCCAGTGCATGTGCATCGACATGTTGTTGGGCTTGCCGTTGGTATAGTTTTTAAAGATTTCGAATTCCTTCTGCGCCATGGGCGTGGGAATGAAATCGGCGGTATTGCAGCGGGCCAGCGGGCCTACGCGGTACCAGCCGGTTTCGGGGCCCATCTTGTACAGGTACGGGAACTTCATATAGCTCCAGGGGCGCACTTCCTCGTCGATGTACTCGAGGTAATCCTGATAATCCACGTCGTCGAGGATCTTCTTGCCGTCGGCGTCGATGGCACGAAGCACACCATGATAGAGATCCATGGCGCCGTCTTTACGCACGAGGCTGAGGTGGCTTGAGGGGAACGTGGCAAAATTATCAATCAAATCCTTATTCTTCTTGTGATAATCCTTGAAGAAATCCACAGCAGCCTGCGCCCAGTCGATCATCTTGTCGATGTTCATCGGATCATCACCTTTCAGGAACGAATCGCGCTCCTCTATCGAAAGGTTCTTGTTGATCCCGCCGGGGATGGCGCCGGTACCGTGGATTTTCTTTCCTGCGGTAGCCCTGATGATCTCCTGTCCGAATTTACGCATCATCACACCCTGTACCGCCAGATCCTTATGCTTCATGGCTACGCCGATCACGTTGCGGATAGCCGGATCAGCATCTATTCCAAAGAGCAGGTCGGGAGAAGCCAGGTGGAAGAAGTGCAGCGCATGGCTCTGGAACATTTGCCCGTAGTGCATCAGGCGGCGCATCTTTTCACCGGTTGGTGTAAGTCCTTCACCGGTGCCGGCGCCCACAATTACGTCGAGGGCTTTGGCTGCCGCCAGATGGTGGCTTACCGGGCAAATACCGCACAGACGCTGTACCAGCACGGGAGCTTCCCAGTATGGGCGTCCCTGTACAAAACGCTCGAATCCGCGGAACTCCACGATATGTAGGCGTGTTTGTTTTACGTTGCCTTTATCGTCGAGGTGAATGGTAACTTTGCCGTGTCCTTCAACACGGGTTACCGGTTCTATTGTTATTTTTTGTCCCATTTCTTTCGTTTTTTACAGATTAATCGAATTTCACAACTTCATAGGGTAATTTCAGCTCGTCACCTGTTACCAAAGCCACCAGCGCATTCCAGATCAGCTCGGCGCGAGGCGGACATCCCGGCAGGTAATAATCGATCTTTACGATCTCATGACAGGGATACACCTTGTCGAGCAGCATCGGGATTTCATCGTCGTTAGGAATTACCCTTTTGGTATTCTGACGTACGGTGGGGCCGTTCAGGTATGCCTCCTCCAGGCATTCCTTAATCGGAATACCATTACGGAGCGCCGGCAAGCCGCCCATGATGGCACATTCGCCGACAGAAACGAGAATTTTACAATTTTTTCTGAAATCCTTCAGCACGTGAATATTCTCGCTGTTGCAGCATCCGCCCTCGATGAGCCCTATGTCGCATTGCTTGGTAAATTCTTTTATATCGTCGATGGGTGATTTATTGAATTCCACCAGTTCGATCAAATCCAGGATTTTCTCGTCGATGTCGAGTAGTGACATATGGCATCCGAAGCATCCTGCAAGTGATGTTGTTGCTACGATTGGTTTACTCATTATTATTTCTCCTTATTTTTTATTTTTTTTCAACATCGCTGCCGATGGGCTGATTATCATATTTTCGCATTCCGATGGGGACTTCGTAACCTTTTTCCCTGGGAAGGATGGCGCCTACCGGGCAAATATCAACGGCCTGCTGTGCCAGTTCGTCGGTGAATTGTTCACCAAGTTCGGGATCGACATTTATTTCGAGCTTTATGCCCCTTTTCTTGAAGGCAAACACATTTTTACCGTCCTCGGTTTTGATGGCACGGATACAGCGTTTGCAAAGGATGCAGCGATTGTGGTCCTTGATAATCTTCGGATTGGAGGCATCCACTTCGCGTGTGGGGAACAGGTACGGGAATTTCGGAACCATCATCTGGAAGCGATATGCCAGCGCCTGAAGTTCGCAGTTGCCGCTTTTTTCGCATGCCGGGCAGAAATGGTTTCCTTCAACAAAAAGCAATTCCACAATGGATTTTCTGATTTCGTTGATTTCGTTCAGGTCGTTCTGAATCTCCATACCGTCAGCCACGGGAGTTGTGCATGAGGTCATGGGCCTGCCATTTACCAGCACGGTGCAAATACGGCACGATCCGCGTGGCTTCACGCCCTGAATGTTGCACAGGGTCGGAATGTAAATGCCATTTTCGCGGGCTGCCTCCACAATGTACGTACCGGCTTCGGCCATACATTCCACACCGTCGATCTTAAATTTTACTAATGTGCTCATATATTCTGTTTTTCAATATTTTACAAATAATTTTGATTTAATTCAGGTTCGGAACCCTACCGGCTGCTTCGCACGATTCCCTCACAGCTTCACTCATATCAAACCCGCTGTCGAATTCCTTACCATGCTGGATTTTCTCATCGTACAGGTGACGGAAATTCTTAATGCTGGTCAGGATGGGATTTCCGGCCGTTTGTCCAAGACCACAGCGGCTCACCTTCAGAATTTTGCCCCATTCTTCCAGATCGGTGATGTCTTTTTCAACACCGCGGGCGTCGAGGATTTTCTCCAGTTTCAGTTTCATCAGGTAGGGAATATTGCGGCAGGTGGAACACGAGCCACAGGATTCTTCAATGAAGAACTCGGTAAAGTTGAGTACGATATCGTTTAGGATATCACGCTGATTACCAATGATGATGAGCGATCCGCCCGTTGCCAGATCGGCAAAGCAGAGGGTGCGGTTAAACTCCTCAGGACCGATGATCGATCCCGAAGGTCCGCCCACCTGAACAGCCTGCACCTCCTCGGGCACGGTGCCCACCATTTCGAGCATGTCATTAACTGAAAATCCCCATTCCACTTCGTATACGCCGGGATACTTGCAGTCGCCGGAGATACTCAGCAGCTTGGTACCTGTTGAATCCTTGGTTCCGAAATTGCTGTACCATTCGCCGCCGTTGAGCAGTACCTTCACTGCCGAACACAGGGTTTCCACGTTGTTCACTACGGTGGGATGATCGAGGTAGCCTTTTTCAACCGGGAACGGCGGCCTGTCGCGCGGCTCACCGCGTTTTCCTTCGGCTGACTCGATGAGTGCAGATTCTTCACCGCAAACGTATGCACCGGC
>JBKHBQ010000153.1:0-9547 GCA_046542305.1 Bacteroidales bacterium | reverse complement strand
CTACAAAGCCGAAGCAGGAGGTATTTCTATCGAAGATATCATCAATCAGTTTCTGAAGGATGAGTGACCTGATGAATCGTAAACAAACAATTGCATGAAGACAAAACTGAGTATCGTTCTTACGGCCGCAGTGGTGCTGATCCTGGGGGTTTGGTATTTTGCGGGAGGCGATACAGGTGAAGTTCAGGCTGTGAAAACCACTCCCGGCTACGGGCAATTCACCGTGAACGTCACCACTACCGGTGAACTGGAATCCGAAAGTTCCGAGAATATCTACGGCCCCGACAACCTCAGGTCGATCCAGATTTGGAGTGATATCAAAATAAATAAACTCATACCTGAAGGTACCATTGTGGACTCGGGAGATTTTGTGGCGTCGCTCGATCAGACCGAGGTGATGAGCAAGCTCAAGGATCTGGAGAATGAACTGGAAAAGCTCGAATCGCAGTTCACCAAAACCATGCTCGACACTTCCCTCGACCTGCGCAGCGCCCGAAACGATCTGGTAAACCTGAAGTTTGCCATGGAAGAGCAGGAAATCGCGCTGGAACAAAGCAAGTACGAACCGCCCGCCACACAGCGACAGGCAAAGATAAGCCTCGAAAAAGCCGAACGGTCACACAGCCAGGCCGTGGAAAATTACGACCTGAAGCTCGAAAAGGCCAAGGCCACCATGCAGGAGGTGTCGGCCACCCTCGAACAGGCGCAGCGCCAGCGCCAGCGCATGCTCGAGATACTGCAGGCATTTACGGTGCATGCGCCCAAATCGGGGATGATAATCTACAAGCGCGACTGGCGCGGCAGGAAAACCGAAACCGGATCTACCGTCAATTCATGGGACAATGTGGTGGCAAAACTTCCCGATCTTACCAGGATGATTTCCAAAACCTATGTGAATGAAATCGATATTTCAAAGGTGCGGACCGGACAGCCGGTTACGCTTACCATCGATGCATTTCCCGACCGTGAATATGCCGGTGAGGTGACTGAAGTGGCAAATATCGGCGAACAACGCCCGGGATCGGATGCCAAGGTGTTCGAGGTCATCATTAAAGTGCTGGATACCGATACCATTATGCGGCCTTCGATGACCACCAAAAACGTAATCATGATCGCCCGCTTCGACAGTGTGCTTTATGTCCCGCTGGAAGCATTGCACAGCAACGACAGCCTCAGTTATGTGTATGCGGATATGGGCAGGGGCATTGGTAAAAAGCAGGTGATCCCCGGCCCCAGCAACGAAAATGAGGTCATCATCACCGCGGGTCTTATCCCTGATGATGAGATCCTGCTCAGCATTCCCGAGAATTCAGATGATCTCGAAATATATCCGATAGAAAAAGCCGACGAAAATTGAAAAGGTATTTCCATAACATCAATTCGGCAACGGAAGCTGTTTTTGCCAATAAATTCCGGTCGATCCTTACTGCCCTGGGCATCATTTTCGGTGTGGCCGCGGTAATTGCCATGATGGCCATCGGAAAAGGTGCGCAGCAGGAAATCCTGGAGCAGATCAAAATGGTGGGGGTAAACAATATTGTGATCGAACCGAAGCTGATGGAATCGGATGACAATGGAAATCAAACCGGGGAAGAAGGTGAGAACGGGGAAGCGAAAAAGAACTTTTCTCCGGGATTGACGCTGGAAGATGTGAAAAGCATCCAAAATATCATACCCGGCGTTGAACGCATAAGCCCTGAAATGGTTTACAACACCCACGTGGTGAAATCCGGAACAAGAAGCCAGGCAAAGTTTTCGGGTGTAACGCCTGATTTTTTCGATGTATTCAATCTGGAGCTGCTCGAAGGCAAAATGTTCAGCGACTACCAGCTCGAAAACGGCAGGCCGGTATGCATCGTCGGGCCGGAGATACGTGCCAAATTTTTCAAGCAGGAAAATCCAATCGGAAAATCCCTCAAATGCGGGGATATCTGGCTGGAAGTAATTGGTGTGCTCAAAGGCCGGGAGGTAGCACAATCAGCCACCGAGGAGCTCGGCGTAAGCGAATTCAACAACACCGTATTTGTTCCGATCAAAACCATTCTGCTGCGTTATCGTGACCGTTCGCTGGTTACCCGTGCCATTATGAGCCAGCGCGATGAAGCGGAGAAGGACAAAAACTACAACCAGCTCGATAAAATCATCGTGCAGATGCAGGACAGTGAAATGCTTGCCGCCACTGCCGGTGTAATCAAGCGGATGCTGATTCGGCGACATGCAGGACAGGAAGATTTCGAGATAAAAATTCCCGAACTGCTGCTTAAACAACAACAGCGGACCAAAGATATTTTTAATATCGTGCTCGGTGCTATCGCCAGCATTTCATTGATCGTGGGCGGCATCGGGATTATGAACATTATGCTGGCATCGGTGATGGAGCGCATCCGCGAAATCGGGGTGCGCATGGCCATTGGCGCCCGCAAAAACGACATCATCTTTCAGTTTGTTTCCGAGGCCACCATCATCAGCATTACGGGCGGGTTTATCGGAATTTTGCTGGGCGTGATCCTGGCCGAGGTCATAATGCATGTCACCGGCATCCTTACCGTGGTTTCCCTGATTTCCATACTTATATCATTCGGTGTGGCGGCTTCGGTGGGGATTGTTTTCGGGCTGATGCCGGCCCGGAAGGCAGCCAACCAGGATCCGGTGACTTCCCTGCGGCACGATTAATATTAATACCGAGATTCCACAGGCATGAACAGGTTAAACAGTTTCCTTCTCCTTGTACTTTTCCTGCTGGTAAGCGGGCATGGTGCGGCCCAATTGGCTCCCCGTCAGCTTACCCTCGATGAGGTGATTTCCATCGCACAGCAGCAATCGCCGGATGCTTTATCGGCAAAAAACAGGTTTTTGAAAGCATTTTGGGAAATGCGCCGCTCGGAGGCATTGTTGCTGCCAAAGCTGTATTTTGATGCCACACTGCCCAGCTACAACCGTTCAATCCAAAAGATCACCCTCGACGACGGCAGTGATGTGTTCAGGGAACGTGCCCTGCTGAATACCACAGGCGACATCAGCCTGAGCAAGGTTGTGGGGATTACCGGCGGCGAAGTATACCTGCGCTCCGGGCTCGTACGCATCGATTATCTGGCAGATTCTACGCCCACCTCATGGCTTTCCACACCGATGGTGATCGGAGTTTCTCAGGGAATTTTCACTTTTAATCCCTATAAATGGTCTAAAAAGATCGATCCGCTGGAATACCGTGAGGCCAAACGGCAGTACCTGCAAAATGTGGAGCAGATCGCCATTACAGCCACCAGTTATTTTTTCAACCTGCTCGTGTCGCAAATCCAGATGAAGATTGCCCTGCAGAATGCGGCAAATTATGATACCATTTACAAGATCGGACTGGGACGCTACAATCTTGGAAAGATTCCCGAGAACGACCTGCTGCAGATGGAACTGAGTTTGCTGCGGGCACAGGCTGAAGTGGAGAATACCGCCATCGAGCTGGAAAACCGGATGTTTCAGCTAAAAAGCTTTCTGCGACTGCAGGATGACCGGCCCGTGGAACTTGTAGCGCCGGTGGAGGATGTGTCATTTTTTGATATTGAGATGGATAAAGCGATCCTGATGGCCAAGCAAAACAACTCCAAAACCCTGGAATTCGAGCGGCGGTTGCTGCAGGCTGATATGGATGTGAATTACGCCCAGTTGAACGAAAGGTTTAGTGCGGTGATCTCGGCGCAGTACGGCCTTACCCAGAGTGCATATAGCTTCGATGAAGTGTATGAGGCGCCGCAGGATCAACAATTGCTCACCGTGGGCATTCACATTCCCATCCTCGACTGGGGCCTGTCAAAAGGAAACATTAAGGTGGCCGAATCAAACCGCGAAATAGTGCGCACCGCCGTGGAACAGGAGCGCATCGATTTCGAACAGAACGTGTACCTCGAAGTAGCCAATTTCATGATGCAGCAGCGCCAGCTTGAAATAGCAGCCAAGGCCGATACTGTGGCAGGAAAAGGCTTCGAGGTGGCCAAGCAACGGTACATGATCGGCAAGATCAGCATCACCGATCTTACCACCGCACAAATCAACAACGACAATGCGCGCATCAGCTATGCCCGCAGCCTGCAGGAATACTGGATAAATTATTACCAGCTCCGCCAGGTTACCCTTTACGATTTCAAGTACGACCACGAAATCAGCATCGATTTCGATAAGCTGAGGTAGATGGATGATGGTTTGGAGATTTTACACCCAAACCAAATAAATTTCTAAATTTGTACCCTTAAAAAATCATGCTATTGTATCATCTGTAAAAATGAAATAAAATGAAAAGAGACACCCGGGTTTTTGATATCATCAGGCTGGAACGCGAAAGGCAAATGAAAGGCATCGAGCTGATTGCATCGGAGAATTTTGTAAGTGATCAGGTGCTTGAAGCCATGGGCTCGGTGATGACCAACAAGTATGCAGAGGGCTATCCGGGCAAGCGCTACTACGGCGGTTGCGAGTTTGTGGATCAGACTGAACAACTGGCCATCGATCGTGCAAAGGAACTTTTTAATGCCGAGTATGCCAATGTGCAGCCTCATTCGGGCGCCCAGGCCAACATGGCTGTTTTCCTGGCATGTCTTAAGCCCGGCGATACCTTTATGGGGCTCGACCTGTCGCATGGCGGACACCTTTCTCACGGTTCACCCGTAAACTCATCGGGTATTCTGTACAACCAGGTGGCCTATGGCGTAAAAGAAGATACGGGCACCATCGATTACGATCAGATGGAGGAAACCGCCCTTCGCGAAAAGCCGAAACTCATCATTGCAGGTGCGTCAGCCTATTCGCGCGACTGGGATTACAAGCGCATGCGTGCCATTGCCGACCAGATCGGAGCGTTGCTCATGGCAGATATTGCACATCCTGCCGGCCTCATCGCCAAGGGCCTGCTGAACGATCCGCTGCCGCATTGTCATATCGTAACCACCACTACCCACAAAACCCTGCGCGGCCCCCGTGGCGGTATGATCCTTATGGGACAGGATTTCGAAAACCCCTGGGGTGAAACCACAAAGAAGGGTGATGTTAAGAAAATGTCGATGCTGCTCAACTCGGCCGTTTTCCCCGGTATTCAGGGCGGGCCGCTGGAGCATGTGATTGCTGCAAAGGCAGTAGCCTATGGCGAAGCACTCACCGACGATTTCATGAAGTACATCCTGCAGGTGAAGAAAAATGCCAGCATCATGGCAAAGGCATTTGTGGGCAAAGGATACAATGTGATTTCCAACGGTACCGATAACCATCTGATGCTGATTGACCTGCGCACCAAATTCCCCGACATTACCGGAAGACAGGTGGAAGACGCGCTGGTGGCCGCCGATATCACCGTTAATAAAAATATGGTGCCCTTCGACAGCCGCAGCCCTTTCCAGACCTCGGGCCTGCGCATAGGTACACCCGCCATTACAACCCGCGGCCTTAAAGAAGAACATATGGCGCCGATTGTGGAACTGATCGACAAGGTAATCAACAATTTTGGAAATGAAAATACAATCGCTCAGGTAAAAGCTGAAGTGAATAAAATGATGGCGGATTTCCCGCTGTTTGCATAGCAAAATCTTATCAATCGACAGGGCGGCATTCAAAGTGGATGCCGTTTTTTTTTGTATCAGACCTCATGAAATCATTTTACACTTTTGCCCCAAAATGTTACACTTACAAATTTTAAGTATACACTTACTTATTTGTATTTGTAAAATGAGCTTGACTAACAATATTTTTGTTGCCATAATCTAAAGAATCATCATTAATCCCACGGAGGTAGAAATGAAAATCACAAAAATCATCCTGTTTTCTCTCGCCTTAATGTTTGTGTTCGCATCCTGCAAAAAAGATGTGAACAACGAAGTTGATCCGCAGGTCAACGAAGGCATGGAGAATCTTAATGTCAATCCTAATTTCGACTGGAAAACCACAAAGGTTTACGTGGTCGAATTCACTGCTTATGCCAACAGCCTTGTCAGGATTACCGATCAGGACGGGAAGCTGTTGAAAGTTGCCATGCTCAATAAAGAAAATGCTACCAGCGTGCAGTTCAGTGCGCCGGCATACCTCAACAAGGTAAACCTGAGTTTTCTGGGTAACGATGCCGATCTTGAATTGAGCGGCAATTCACTAACGTACAGCTTTAAATAATGGAGGATATGAAAATGAAAAAACTAACCGGTATTTACCTGATCATATTTGCTATTGCTTTTCTTGGGTTCACCAGGTCAGCCTCGGCTGTGGTTTCGTGTGAGATTACCAAGGAAAACGGCGGCGGTTTTACCACCACCATTGAATCAGTCGTTTGTGAAAACGAAATTTACATCATTACCCTGCGAATCGAACATGATGGTTGCCCCGGGCCTACCTGCAAGGAATTATCGCATTACTCAGTGGAAGCCATACCCGGAACTTATTCAAACATCAGTGTTGAAGTGCGTGAGGGAGATATGTCTTACGGAAGTATTGACCTGGGCCCCAATTTGGGAAGTGATCCCTTCGATGGTTTTAAGATCGATAATACCTCCGGAATAGGCGATGGAGAAGCCGGCGTGTTTGCCATTACCTATACCCTTACCCAGCTTCAGGATCAGCAAACCAGCGCAAAGGCCGGAGGCAATGCGCAACTAGCATCTTTCACCATGCAGGATTTCCAGGATGTAATGGATTGCTACAGCAGCGGCTGTGGGCCTAATCCCGATCCTGACGGCGACGGATGTATCGGTGAAGAGGATGAATATCCCAATGATCCTGAACGCTGTTATTCCGTATTGGGCGAATGGGGAACACTGGCTTACGAAGACCTGTGGCCCAGCAAGGGTGATTACGATTTCAACGATGTCGTGATCATCTATCAAACCAAAATGGTGTATAATAGCGACAATGAACTTGTGGATATCATTACCGATTACAAAGTAACGGCTGTGGGTGCTTCATTCCGCAACGGTTTTGCCATTCAATTCGACAACCTGGTGCCGGAAGATATCAATTCGGTAACCGGTTCGGTGATCACGGCCGGATATGCCAGCTTCAATGCCAACGGAACCGAAGCAGGCCAGGATAAGGCGGTGGTTTATGTATTCGACGACACGGAAGCTGTCATTAACAGGGCGCCGGGGCCGTTTTTCAACACCTTGGAAAATGGCAATATCGGAACTTCCGATACCACTACCATATCCGTGTATTTCAACCCTCCCATCGATCCGGCTTTGGTTGGTGATGCGCCTTTCAATCCGTTCCTTATTAGAGACGGCAACCGCGACATCGAAATTCACCTGCCCGATTACGAACCGACCTCACTGGCCGATCCGTCGTATTTCGGTACCTCCGATGACGATTCCGATCCGGGCGCAGGACGATATTACAAATCAAGCCATAACCTGCCCTGGGGTATTCATATTCCCGAATTGTTGGATCATATGATCGAGTATATTGAAATCCCTGAAGGATACATGAATTTTTCGCAATGGGCCACCTCGGGTGGTACACTTTTCCAGGATTGGTATAAAGATCTCCCCGGCTACAGGGACGACACCAAAATATGGGATGCCGACTAAAAATCAGATCTTCATTTGAAAAAACAAATACAAGGCTGCTTCTAATCGGAGCGGCCTTTATTTTTAACTTAAAACGGATTACACTTACTTATCGAATAGCTACATTTATGAAGAAAAAGTTTACATTGGCTTATTTCTGCTTTTTTTTATGGAAAGCCGGACATATATTTGTTGAAAATTATTAAGTGATTATTCTAACCACAGACTTAGGAGGATAAAATGAAAATTAAAAAGGCCTTGTTTTTATTCGCAATTGTTGCAGTAGTTTTTACTGCTTGTAAAAAAGACGTGAAGGATCAGCCCGATCCCAATCCAAATCCGGCCATGGAAGAACTGGTAATCCCCGATAACTTCAACTGGGAAACCACACGCGACCTTAAATTAAAAGTAGCCGTTGAAACTTCCACAAGTACTGCTGCCAAATCAAAAATCTCTGTGTTCAGGGGCGATCCTGCCGCTGATGGAATTTTTATGGTTTCCGGAAGTGCTTCAGCCGGTGCTGATTTTGTCACTGAGCTGCGGATTCCGGCTTACCTCGATCAGCTTTACCTGCAGTGCGAATCTCCATTCGGAGGTAAACAGGTGACCCCTATTGAAGTGAATGATGATTTGATCAATTATACTTTCACTGATACCAAAGCTTCGGGAGGAGCCGGCTTTAAATCCACCACCGATGTCGGCCCCGATTGCGATGACTGCGATCTTGTAATATCCGGCAACGGTTCCTATGAAATTGCAAATGGCGAAACCTATTGCGTTACGGACAACTTTACAGGAAGCATCACCTTTCAGAACTGGAACGGCGGGGGTACGCTGCAGGTATGCGGAACTGCAAACATCAGCAATCTTCAGCTTACCGAAAATGCTCATATCGTGGTTACCCAGGATGGTTCGCTCACCATTGGCAGTTTTGGTGCGTGGGGTGCAAATGGAACAATTACAGTTTATGAAAATGCAACACTGATATTTAACAGTAATTTCATGACCCAGGGGGATTATGTCGAAAACCAGGGTACCATGGAAGTACACGGAAATCTTACGATTCAGAACCTGACCAGCGGCAATTTCACAAATTCAGGAAACCTGACCATTGACGGAAATGTGCAGGTGAACGGCAATCACACACTCTACAACAACGGCGAAATGATCGTGGAGGGGACTTCATTCCAGTTTAACGTTGATGCAGATGGTGAAAACAACGGAACCATGATCCTCGGCACGACATCTGATCTTAATTTCCAGACCAACTCCAACGGTGTATTTACAAACAACGGCACTGTGGACGTTACGGGTGACATCAGCATTAATTCAGGCAGTATTATAGTGAACAATTGTGCCATGATGTGCAGCAGCGATTTTTATGTAAATTCAGGTAATTTCGAGAATTACTCCGGATTTCTTAAGGGCGCGCAAACCTTTACAATCAACAACAGCGATGATATCGAACTGCACGACGGCAGTATGATCTCCACTGTGGATCTGACCATGAATTCAGGTAACATTCTGGGTTTCGGCAATCTTAATTCTGTCCTGGCAACAGGTACATTTACCATTCATAGCGTAAACATCGTGAACGGCCCTGTTGAAGCTGCTACTGATGATCTGGTGATTTCCTCCGGCGGCATTCCTGAGCATTTTGTAAACGGCGCAACGGTGGTGGGCCTTGGAGAAATTACCAACTACATCGCCCCCAGCGCCTGTAATACCGACGGCATCGGATCACCCGGCATTACCGACAGCGATGGCGACGGTGTTCCCGACGATCAGGACGATTATCCCGATGATCCTTACCGTGCCTACAATTCATTCTTCCCCGAAGAAGATTCGTATGCCTCGGTGGTGTTCGAAGACCTGTGGCCATCCACCGGCGATTATGATTTCAACGACATGGTGCTGGGCATCTATGGCACCGAAGTGACCAATGCCGATAATGAGGTGGTAGAGATCTTTATCAACTTCAATGTTAGGGCAGTGGGAGCATCTTTTCAGAATGGTTT
>JBKHBQ010000152.1:0-9547 GCA_046542305.1 Bacteroidales bacterium | reverse complement strand
TGCTTCCTTCAGCGCTTTCTGAGGTTTTGAATTTAGAGTTTTGACCTTTGAATTTATTTTGTCATTCGTATTTTGAATTTTGGAATTGCTGTGATCATTTGGATGTTGTCATAGTTGTGGTAGTTGTGGTTGTTGTGATAGTTGTGCGGTTAAATACGCTTCCTTCAGCGTTTTCTGAGGTTTTGAATTTAGAGATTTGACCTATGTATTTGTTTTGTCATTCGGGTATTGAATTTTGGATTGCTGTGATGTTTTTATTACTCGCCTCGCGAAGCATCGGCGAAGCGGGTTGTCCTGATTGTCAATAGCTCCCCTCGCCGCACACAGTAAAGTAGTTTGCCAGGCGGCGTTTCAAAAATTCATCGTAAAACTCAGCCCTGAACAGGACCCGAAATATGGCATCATCGACCAGGATTTGTGGTTGCCGGTTTTGTGAAGATGGGGAATCAGCACACCTACGCCTGCTCCGATGGCCAGACCGGTGATGATATCAGTAGGGAAGTGCTTTCCGGCATTGTATCTGAAATATCCGACGGTGACCGGCGGTATCAGTGCTGCTGCATAGAGCCAGTATTTTTTACTGCCGATTTCAGGGTGATAATCAGCGTATACCTTGGCCATAAAAAAGGTGGCGGTGGCCGTCCATGAGGTATGACCGCTAAAAAAAGCATTGCGGGTACCGCCTTCCAGTTTGCGGT
Organism: Bacteroidales bacterium; assembly: GCA_046542305.1. Classification (GTDB taxonomy): domain Bacteria; phylum Bacteroidota; class Bacteroidia; order Bacteroidales; family 4484-276; genus JBKHBQ01. The sequence continues at coordinate 8,849 of JBKHBQ010000152.1, read as the reverse complement.
CGAGTTCCACATCAGGATTGTAAACAAAGGGCCGGATGCGGTTATTCAGCATCGGGCCGGCCCATACATACAGGTTGGCATTCAGGGCGTGAGTTTCCAGGTAGAGAAATAGCAGCTTTGCCCAGTCGGCACGGATTTCCTTATCAAAGGTCAGGGCAATCGGAAGCAGCAGGCTGATGTTCAGCACCACATCCGACATTGTGTGCGACCGGTCCTGGCTTAGCGGATTCTGATAGGTCGCCTGCCGGTCGAACCACCAGATCTTGTCCCGATCCAGCGACATGATGGCGGTCGTGTCGAGCCGGTCTTTGTTTTTGAGCTTGTCGAGCCCGTAGAAATTCAGGGCATAGCCTGCAACGGTGGCCGGGATTTCCCATTTGTAATTAAAACTGTAAACGTCCTGCTGCCCGGGTTCCTGCGCATGAATTGCTGCACAGAGAAAAATGCTTGCCAGAATTATATAGTACCTCACGCGTTCTTTCCGGTTTTCAAACGGGCAAAAATAAAAAATTTACCGCATCTTCGTTTATTGGGTAGATAAGCCTGCCATTGCTCAAAAGTTGAAATTTTCTTAAAAAATCCTCAGCCGGAGCAGGCTGTGTGATTCGCAGCATAATATCGTTATATTTGCAGGAGAAATCTTATCGAAAGCGTATTCCACATGCAACAGCCAAAAATTTACAAGCCAAAAAACAAAGTCAGGATCGTGTCGGCAGCTTCGTTGTTCGACGGGCATGATGCTGCGATCAATGTAATGCGCCGGATCATGCAGGGCTCGGGTGCAGAGGTGATCCACCTGGGCCACGACCGTTCGGTGCAGGAAATTGTGAATTGTGCCATTCAGGAAGATGCACAGGCTGTGGCAATCACTTCCTACCAGGGCGGACACATCGAATACTTCAAATACATGTACGACCTGCTGAAGGAAAAGGGCGCCGGACACATAAAAATTTTCGGTGGCGGAGGCGGCGTCATCCTTCCCGAAGAGGTGAAGGAGTTGCACGATTACGGCATCACAAGGATTTATTCTCCCGACGATGGCCGTTCCATGGGTTTGCAGGGAATGATTAACGACCTGATGGAAAAAGCGGATTTTCCCACAGGTCATCAGGTGGTGCCGGATATCGAAAAGGTGAAGAAAATGGATCTGTTGCATATCTCTGCACTGATATCGGCCGTTGAGAACTTTCCGGAGCGCGTAAAGGATTTTCTGACTGAAAACGAAAGCATCTGCAGAAAAGATCAAACACCGGTTGTCGGCATCACAGGGACCGGCGGCTCGGGAAAGTCCTCATTGGTAGATGAAGTAGTACGGCGGTTTCTCGATAATTTTCCTGAAAAAACCCTCGGGATCGTATCCGTTGATCCCTCCAAGCGCAAAACCGGCGGTGCATTGCTGGGCGACCGCATCAGGATGAATTCCATCAACAACCCGCGGGTGTACATGCGTTCGCTGGCTACCCGGCAGGCCAACCTGTCGCTTTCACGATTTGTAAAGCAGGCCATCTGTATTATGAAAATGGCCGGCTTCGACCTGATCATCCTCGAAACTTCCGGCATCGGACAGTCCGACACCGAAATCATCGACCACAGCGACTTGTCGATGTACGTGATGACACCCGAATACGGCGCTGCCACACAGCTCGAAAAGATCGATATGCTTGACTTTGCAGATATCATCGCACTCAACAAGTTCGATAAGCGCGGCGCCATGGATGCCCTGCGTGATGTAAAAAAACAGTACCAGCGCAATCATCAGTTGTTCGATCAGAATCCGGAGGATATGCCGGTGTATGGCACCATTGCTTCGCAATTCAACGATCCCGGTACCAATGCCCTCTACAAGGCTTTGATGGATAAGATCGTCGAGGTAACCGGCGCTGACCTTAAACCCGACATCGAACATACGGATGAATTGTCGGAAAAAATCTATATTATTCCGCCAAACCGGGTACGGTATCTTTCTGAAATTTCTGAAACTATCAGAAAGTACAACGAATGGACGGAGAAGCAGTCGCAGGTGGCACAGCAGCTTTTCAGCCTTCACACCTCCATTGATATTGCAAAACAAAAAAACCACACGGATACTGCCGACAGGCTGCAAAAGATCTATGATGAACTGGAAATGGGCCTTGATCCGCACAACAAAAGAATTCTTGAAGAGTGGGATCAGCGAAAAGCAGCCCTGAAGGAAAAGGTATTTTGCTATGAAGTGCGCGGGCAGGAGATTTGCGTGGAAACACACACCGAATCGCTGTCCCATCTGAAGGTGCCGAAAATTTCGATGCCCGGATACACAGCCTGGGGTGACATTCTGAAATGGAACCTGCGCGAAAATGTTCCCGGCGAATTTCCGTTTGCAGCGGGTGTATTTCCGTTTAAGCGCGAAAACGAAGATCCCACCCGCATGTTTGCAGGTGAAGGCGGCCCGGAACGCACCAATAAACGATTTCACTATGTGTCGATGGATATGCCGGCCCGGAGGCTTTCCACGGCGTTTGATTCGGTAACCCTCTACGGACACGATCCTGACCGGCGGCCGGACATCTACGGAAAGATCGGCAATTCGGGCGTGTCCATCTGCTGCCTCGATGATGCCAAGAAATTGTATTCCGGCTTTAACCTGGCCGATCCGAAAACTTCTGTATCCATGACCATCAACGGACCCGCGCCAACGCTGATGGCTTTTTTCATGAATGCTGCCATCGATCAGCAGTGCGAACTGTATATCAGGGAAAACGGACTGCAGGATGAGATGGAGCAAAAGATCAATGCGCTTTATAAGGCGCGTGGAACAAGGCGCCCCGCATATCAGGGAAATCTGCCGGAAGGCAACGACGGACTCGGGCTGATGTTGTTGGGCATAACCGGCGACCAGGTGCTTGCGGCGGATGTGTATGAAAAAATAAAAGCCGATACAATTTCACGCGTGCGCGGAACTGTACAGGCCGATATTTTGAAAGAAGATCAGGCTCAGAACACATGTATTTTCTCTACCGACTTTTCGCTGAAGATGATGGGCGATGTACAGGAATACTTCTCTCAGAATAATGTAAGGAATTTTTACTCCGTATCCATTTCGGGTTACCACATTGCGGAAGCAGGCGCCAATCCGATATCACAGCTTGCCTTTACCCTGGCCAACGGATTTACCTACGTGGAATACTACGCCAGCCGCGGCATGGACATCAACAAATTTGCACCCAACCTGTCGTTCTTCTTTTCCAATGGCATCGATCCCGAATATTCTGTGATGGGACGTGTCGCCCGTTTGATTTGGGCCAAGGCCATGAAATTGAAATATGGCGCCGACGAGCGCTCTCAGAAATTAAAGTATCACATCCAGACTTCCGGGCGATCGCTGCATGCCCAGGAGATTGATTTCAACGACATCCGCACCACGCTGCAGGCACTGTATGCTATCTACGACAATTGCAACTCGCTGCACACCAATGCCTACGATGAAGCCATCACCACCCCCACCGAGGAATCGGTGCGCCGGGCCATTGCCATACAGATGATTATCAACCGCGAACTCGGGCTGGCCAAAAACCAGAATCCCCTGCAGGGTTCCTTTATCATCGAAGAACTCACCAACCTGGTGGAAGAGGCCGTGTTGATGGAATTCGACCGCATTACCGAACGCGGTGGCGTACTTGGAGCCATGGAAACAATGTATCAGCGGGGTAAGATACAGGAAGAATCGCTCTACTACGAGTCGATGAAGCACAGCGGAAAGCTGCCCATTGTCGGGGTGAATACCTTCCTCTCGTCAAAAGGCTCGCCAACCGTTATTCCGGGAGAGGTGATCAGGGCTACCAAACAGGAAAAGGAATATCAGATCGCTATGCTGAACCACCTGCATGAAACCTACAGAAAGGAAGCGGCGGAGCGCCTGTCGCGCCTCAGGGAGCATGCATTGAAAAACAAAAACATTTTTGCCGATCTCATGGAGGTTTCAAAGTATGCCTCACTGGGGCAGATCACTAAGGCGCTGTTTGAGGTGGGTGGAAAATACAGAAGAAATATGTAGTAAAACCACGATATTTTTTAATTTTGATCCATAATTGGTTATGTTTCGATTAAAACTAAAAAACATATGCTAACAAAAAAGATCCTTGTCATTTATCCCCAGGTGTTCGATACCAAGGTGGCCATTTTTCAGCACAATAGCTGGGTGTTTTTCAAGACCATCATCTTTCCCAGGGAAGAAGCCGAAAAGTACCCGTTGGTGCTTGATCAGGAAACGCCGCGGACAAATCAGATCCTGAAAGAGCTGAAAGACAACGATGTTAATCTGGAGGAAATTAAGATCATTATCGGGCGCGGCGGATTGGTAAAGCCAATTAAATCGGGTATCTACGAAGTGAACGAAAGGCTGAAGGAAGATCTTAGCAAAGGACAGCGCATGCACGAAACCAATCTCGGCGGGCTCATCGCCGACCGTATCGCTAAAATGATCCCCGATTGCCATGCCTATCTGGCCGATCCTGTGGTTGTGGATGAGATGTGCGACCTGGCCCGAGTATCCGGCCATCCGATGTTCGAACGGAAATCTATTTTCCATGCCCTTAATCATAAATTCGCAGGTCGCAATTACGCCAACTCCATTAATCAGCGCTACGAAGAACTGAACCTGATCATTGCACATGTGGGCGAAGGCGGCATGTCTGTAGGGCTGCACAATCATGGCAGGGTAGTGGACGTAAACCAGGCCTACGACGGCGACGGCCCTTTTTCGTATACCCGCGCCGGCAGCGTGCCTTACGGCGATCTGATCGAAGTATGCTACAGTGGAAAATATGAAAAACAGGAACTGCGTAAAATGCTCGTGCACGAAGGAGGGTTAAATGCCCACCTCGGCACCACCAATATCAATATGATCGAAATCAGGATCAAGGATGGCGACAAGCACGCCGAACACATCCTCAAAGCCATGGCCTACCAATTGGTTAAGGAGATCGGTGCCATGTATGCGATTTTGGAAGGTCAACTGGATGCAGTGATCCTTTCGGGCAATATTTTCCAGTCGAAACTGTTTACCGATGAAGTGAAGCGCCGGATCCTCAAGCTGGGGCAGGTAATCATTTCGCCCTTTGTTTCGGACATGGATGCGCTGGCCGATAACGCCATGATGATCATGAAGGAAGAGGCCGAAATTCTGGAATACGAATAAACCATTTTAAGTTATGACCCACTGGCTGGAAGAAGCGGAAAGAGAAGAACAGCGAAAAAAGCAGCGACCTGCCGACGAAAGCGCCAGGATCCAGGATAAGAAATTCAGGATCGCAAAGAACTATGACGCCAATAAGGCTGCTTACGATGATTTTATCGAAATTCTCTTCGACCTTTGCGAGCGTGCGAATAACCTTCCATTGGAAAAACGTCTGCCCTGGCATCAGATCGAGTTCAAAACAAAAGAAACCCGTTACCAAAATCACCTGGTTTCCGTATCTACCAGCGAAGGACTCGATAAAACGATCCTGGTTAATACTTTTCCGTTCGTAAAAAGTCAGCATTACAAGCACATGCACAAGATGTACATTTCCGTGTCGAAGGAAATGGGAAAGGCTGAGATCGAAATAAAAAATGATTACCTGGCCAAAACAAGACTCAGGACTGACGAAAAGGAGGTAGAACCCCTTCTGGACGATGGCCTGCCACGGCTTAAGGTGTTGTTTTTGTATGATATCGACAAGCTGGACAAGGACCTCGCGTTTAAGATCCTCGATTGGCTGGCTTTTAAAATCGATGTGAAATCATTGCCTTTCGAGGAGGAACATATCAAATTTAAGGGCGAAAAACGCTGACATCTGTCATCATTAAAATCCGTACTTTTCTGTCTCCCGGCCCGGCACTGATGCTGTAAATCCCATAGGCCGAGGCAGCATTTTTCATCCTGTAGATTTCAACCCTGATCTGGTTATCATCCCGCATAATTTCCTGTACCCGCAGGTTCAGGAAGGCATATTCCTTGTAGAGTTCGGTTTTCTCTTCATGATAACTCCAGACGCTTTGTGTGTCGAACACTTCATTATAGGTAATTTCTGCACCGGACAAGTCTTCCGGCTTTAGTTGCGTGAGGGCAGAGCGTTCCTGTGATAGCAGCGATGCGGGGATACAAAACAGAAAAATGGTTATCAACTTCATCATACATAAAAATTGTGAGAATCGAATATGCCAAAACTTGTGCCAGCCAGTACAATGATATGCCACTTATTTTACAAGTACCCGAAAATGAGGAAATATGAGGGTGAAAGAGTGTATTTCATTTAGAATTACCGATAGGTTGTGCCAAAGGATAGTAAGCCGGGAGATGTGGAAATAAATAAGTATTCATCCATCAGATCGATTTATTATGTATATTTGATGGATCATTTTAACAACGTAATCAATGAAAAAAGGCACCCTTCTTTTAGTTATTTTAGTCCTTGCCATCACAGCCTTCAGCCAGGTTAAATGGATCAGCCCGTCTCCCACAGGAAATCATCTGCATGCTGTAGAGTTTATAAATGAACAAAATGGCTGGATTGCCGGGGATTTCGGAACCCTTTTAAGATCCGAAAACGGTGGTTCAGATTGGGAGTTGGTTTCCACACCGCTCAAAGTGGATCTGTACGATTTGTTTTTTCTGGACGGGAATCATGGTTGGGCGGCAGGAGATAGTGGAAGTATTGTAAAATACCTGAATGGAAACTGGCAGCTTGTTCGTACAGGTTATTCCGACATTTTACGTGCAGTAGCATTTGGTGATCAGTTGAACGGTGTTGCCTGCGGTACAAATGGATTGATTTTAACTACCTCCGACGGAGGGGACAATTGGGAAAAAGTGGACACAGGGCTTGATGTGGTATATGACGATATTTGTTATGCAACGGATTCGCTGGTCTTTATGGTTGGTGGTTCGGAGAATTACGGACAAATACTTAAATCTGCTGATGGAGGAAAGTCCTGGCAGGTAAATTTGGAAGGCAGTCCTGAACACATTACCACTATTCAGTTTGTCGACAGCACAACAGGTTATGCCGGCGGGGGCGATAATTTAATGCTGAAGACCGTGGATGGCGGCGAAACATGGACAAGCCTCAATCCGCCAGGTAACGCTGATATTTCATCTATTCAGTTCATTGATAAACAAGTGGGTTTGGTTGTGGATTTTTCCCTTAACCTGATAAAAACCACCGATGGCGGAGCAACATGGGAACAGACCAATACCGTGGATCAAAAAATATATGCCGTAACCAAAACCTCCGGTCAGCACATGGTGTTGGTGGGTTACGGAGGACGCATTTTCTCCTCTTCTGATTTTGGGATTACCCTTGAAGATCATTACCAAACACTTGGCGATTTCAGACATCTGTTTCATTTTGACGACATGATTATTGCTTTGGGTTATTATGAATCACTTGCCAGGAGTGCGGATGGTCAGGAGTGGATCGTTGAGGAAATGTCCCCATGGAATTCATGTATTCCTGACATTGCTGATTATTATTCGAAGGATGTGGGAATTAGTGCAGCGTTTGGGGGTAATTATGTTTTTTGGAAAACGGTTGATGGTGGTGAAACATGGAATACGATGAACAATTCCCGGGGCACCCAATATTATGGAGAAGATGCATATATGAAAAGTCCCAATGTGGCATTTATTGTTGGGTATGTTACTTCGGGATCGGGTGTCGATCAGCATCTATACTACAAATGTAGCAATGGCTCCGACTGGGATCGTATTTTTCTGACTGGTGTCACCAATATTCCGCTTCTTGATATTGAATTTGTTAACGATAACCTTGGCTTTATCACCGGATACGAGGGGACCCTTCTCCAAACCACGGATGGTGGTGACAACTGGGAGCTTAAACAGCCTGTAGGTCCATATCGGCTCACTTCAATTTCTTTTACCGATGTTGATACAGGATTTATTACAGGATATAGCCCGGATATTGGAAACGTGATTTACAAAACTGAAGACGGTAGTGAAAGCTGGACTATTGTTTACCAGGACAGCCTGCAAGGATATTTTCAGCCACGCCTGACGCAGTTGAAATTTTACGGATCGAAGGCCGGATATGTTATAGGAACATATGGCATTGTGTTGCATACCAATGATGGGGGAGGGTCTTGGGAAAGAATGCCTTCATTTACCGATTATTATCTTACTGATATCGTATTATTAAATGATACTTCGGGAGTAATCTGTGGCGAGAACGGATTTATGGTTTCTTTCGGAAAAGTTGATCCCTCCAATGATGAGGTACAGCAGCAAAATAAGCTTATCATATCTCCCAATCCTTTCACCGAAATATTTACGATTAGCTTTTTTAATCCCGACGCGCAGCAAATTGCACTGGAAATGTTTGACCGCTCAGGCCGGTTGGTATACACGCTTAGCCGCTTTATGAAGGCAGGAAATGCCAGGCTGATTATAGAAGATTTTCCAAAACAACGTACCGGCACTTTCCTGTACAAGTTAAGCGGAAAAAAACTTAAATTGACGGGAAAAATTTTAAAGTTTTCGCGCTGACAGTGCAGTACACCGATATTCATCGGGTAAATATTATTAAAGGAGAAAATTTACCGAACTGATAAATTAATGAAGAACCTCATCCTGTTTTTTACCCTGGCTGTAATGATCATGCCTCTCAGGGCTCAGTTCTCATGGGTCAACCCCTTGCCGCAGGGAAACACCCTCAATGCTATCCATTTTATCGATAATCAGAACGGCTGGGCGGTGGGTGATCACGGAACCCTGCTGAAGACTGCGGATGGCGGCTCCGGCTGGCAGATTGTCGGCTCACCCGTAAACGAAAATCTTCAGGATGTTTTCTTTCTGCATCAAGATCATGGCTGGG
>JBKHBQ010000151.1:0-9549 GCA_046542305.1 Bacteroidales bacterium | reverse complement strand
CAGTCTCCGGAATTTTCAGCGAAATATCCGGATGTGCTTTTACTGCATCTATATTCTCTGCCCCGCTTTCCACAACAATGATTTCCGCATTGGTACTTTGGAGTATTGTCTCAATCAAATTCTGATAAAGGATTCATCTTCTGCGATGAAAATTTTTCGTCCGGCAGGGTCAGGGCTGGCAAACGATGTTTTGGCTGTACTTGCTGACCGGCCACTGTTCCCGCCAAGCGGTTTTGAAGGTTCACCGGCGATGTCTGCAGGAATCATGAAATGAAAGACCGAACCTTTTCCGAGTTCAGATTCAGCCCGGATATGTCCGCCCATCAGTTCCACATAAGCCTTCGAAATGAAAAGCCCGAGCCCCGCACCTTCATAGGATTTTGTTAGCACATTTCCGTGTTGGGCAAAACGGTCGAAGATGGCGTCGGAGTTTACTTCGGGAATTCCCATGCCGGTATCCCTTACAAAAAAATGCATACGGTTATTTTCCCGTTTGCAGCCAAATTCCACTTCGCCCTCTGTGGTAAATTTCAATGCATTTTTTATGAGGTTGCTCAGCACGGCCTTGAGTTTCTCCCGGTCGGTACTGATGCGGCTAATACCGGAAGTAAGTTGATCCGTCAGGAGAAACTCAATATTTTTTTTGCGATACTCAGGCTGAAAAAATTCAAACTGATCTCTCAGCATTTCTGAAACATCGGTTTCCGAAACCGAAAGGTTCACCTGTCCGGCTTCTATTTTTGAAATATCGATCAGGTCATTGATAAGGTTCAGCATGCGTTCGCCACTGCTTTCGATCACGCTGATGTATTTCTGTTGTTGTTCGGGAGTGATGTCCGGATCCTTCAGCAGGTCGGTAAAACCAAGAATGCCATTCATGGGTGTGCGGATCTCATGGCTCATGTTGGCCAGGAAGGCTGATTTCAGCCTGTCGGACTCCTCCGCTTTTTCCTTGGCGCTCATCAGGTTTCTTTCCAGACGTTTTCTTGCAGTAATATCCATGGCAATTCCCACGATTCTCAACACCTGTTGATCTTCACCGAGTTTCGGCTTACCGGCTATGGATATGTATTTTTCCTCGCCTTTCATGGTAAACAGCCTCAAATCAAATTGCCTGGATTTTTTGTGCCTGATGATCCATTCGATCGCCCCGTTGATCTTATCTTTATCCTCTTCGGCCACAATGCTGATAAACTGCCCGATACTGAGGGACTGACTACTGTAATCCAGATCGAGCATCCGGTAAAGTTCTTTTGACCAACTCATGGTAAATGAAGGCACATCAAGATCAAAATTACCGGTTTTGGCAATTTCCTGAGCCTCTTTCAGTCGATCTTCATTCTCTTTCAGGGCAACTTCCGCCAGCTTAACATCTGTTATATCGATGATTACGCCGTTCCAAAGCACACTCCCGTCCGATTGCTGCCGGGGGTTTGAACTTCCACGGAGCCATTTTTCGGAACTATTGTTCTGAAGAATGCGAAATTCGTATTTCCACGACCTGAGTGTTCTAGCAGATTCCCGTATCGAATGTTCAAAACCCTCGAAATCATCGGGATGAACATGCCTGAACAGAGCGGCAGGCTGCGTAAGTTCTTCCATTGGTACGCCAAAATAAAACTCCGCACTCCTGCTGACAAATAGAATCCGGTAATCATTCTCAGGAGTAAGTACGAACTGGTATATTGCTCCGGGTATAGATCTGGCAATATCCCTGAAACGTTCTTCTTTCTCCCTCAGTTGTCTTTCCGCACTCTTCAAATCTGAAATATCCATTGATATACCGATGACGCCGATGGTACGCCCCTGCTCGTCGTTCAGGGGCGAATCGGTTACAAGTGCGGGAAATGCGGTGCCGTCCTTGCGTTTCAACCAGAATTCGCCCGACCACGTTTTTCCTGAGCGGATCGTTTCCATAATTTTATCGGCAGACCCTGTGTGATTATCAAGAGGAGTAACTTCAATAATGTTCTTTCCGATAACTTCTTCAGCTTTCCATCCAAAAATCTTCTCTGCAGCACGATTCCAAAAGGTTATTTCACCTTTCAGGTTTGTTGACATTACGGCCTCCCCAACTGCATTCACCAGCAGTGAATGGAATTCTGTCTGTGCTTTCGATACGGATCGTTCGATATAGTTTCCGAGTATAAAAGCAATATGCTCCAGCAGTTTCTCCTCTTCGGGTAAAAAGGGAGGTTCCGAATCGGCACCATCACCACCACTATAGTGGATTTCGATCTGCCCGACCTGCCTTCTGTTTACAGAAATGTGAGAATGCTGTACATAATCGCCGGGCTTAAAGGGATCGCTGTAAAACACCTTTCCGTTATATGCGATCCGGCAGGAGGCCCTGGAGGAATACTGCCAACTTGCCGGCAAAAAACAGGCTGTCTGCCGCAGAACTTCTTCCACTGTCAAATCTCCGGTAATCAAACTTGAAACACCATACAAGGCTTCAAGTTCCTTTACCCTTTCAGCAAGTTTTGCCGATTCGGTTTTAAGTTCCTTTTCAACGGCTTTTCGTTTCGTAATATCCCTGATAATAATGGCGCAGGAATAACAATCAGAATTCGCATCCAATTGTATACACCTGGCTTCCCCGACAAATACCTTTCCTGTTTTTTTACGAAAATATATTTCCTTATTCGTGGTTAGTATATCCGACTCCCTGCTAATAAAAGAAAGATCGCCCCCTTCTTGATTCGCAAGCAAAATACTGTGTGAAGCCCCGATAAATTCATCCGGCCGGTAGCCAAAAATCCGCGAGCATGCAGGATTGCAATGTCTGATTCTACCGGTATAGTCGGTTATAAAAATTGCCTCATCAATTTGGTTATATAGGATACCGGTAAAAAGATCCTGTTCCTGTAATTCATTTTGACCATTGATCCCGGGTTTGTATTTAGTAAAATCCATTAAAAATAAATCCTTCCGTTTACATCAAATTAGTTAGTATCGAGTTACCTGATTTTGATTGTTTGCACAAACATAAACAAGTTTTTTAAACCACATCAGGAAAGTTTAATCACACGACTCAACATTCATCACTATTCATCACCATTACCGGGAATTTCAAAATATTTTGCCGGCAGGTTTACAGCCTGCCCGCATATTCGCGGCAAATCCTTAGCGCCGAATTGTTCGGTATCTTTACAAAATGGGATTTTTAGCTATCCGCCCCTCATTTCCACAAAAGCATTGGAAATCCCATCATTTACCAACCCCGGAAATTATGTACATTTGATCCTGGTTCAATGCATCTGTATTATGATTGAAAAAAACAAAAGTCCGGTATCAGGCATCTTTCCGAAGCTGAGTAGTTTCAGATGGTCTGCAAAGGGTTTGGCTTATCTGTTTCGCAGGGAGGTAAATGCCCGGTTTCATCTTGTAGCTGCAGTGCTGGTTGTGGCGGCCGGTTTTATTTTTTCGATAAATACCGTGGAGTGGTTGTTCATTACTGTAGCCATTGTGATGGTTGTAGCGGCAGAAGCTTTTAACACGGCTGTAGAAATGCTCGTGGATAAAATCTCCCCTGAATTCGATCAAACCATGGGCAGGATAAAAGACGTTGCTGCCGCCGGAGTGCTGATCACCGCAATTGGTGCTGCTGCCATCGGAATCATTATTTTTGCACCCAAAATATTCTGATCATGATTATTGTAGCCGAAAGCGGTTCTACCAAAACGCACTGGGTAGCAATACAGGAAAATGAAGTGGTACATACCGCCGAATCCACGGGATTTAATCCTAACTACTACCCCTCGCAGGTGCTTGAAGAGGCTGCCGCCGGACTGGCGAAAACCATTTCAGCACAAAGCGTGACGGAAATATTCTACTACGGATCGGGGTGTTCTTCAGATCGTGCTAAAAATACTGTTCGTGCGGCGATCCGTACACAATTTCCCCATGCATCCATTGCGGTAGAACACGATCTGTTCGGGGCCGCACGTGCGCTGTTTGGTAACGGGAAAGGCATTGCCTGCATTCTCGGGACAGGGTCGAGTAGTTGTTTATTCGACGATGGAAAAATCCTGGCGGTGATCCCTTCGCTCGGCTATCTGCTGGCCGACGAAGGCAGCGGCATGGACATCGGAAAGCGGCTGCTGAATGCGTATTTCAAGCGATCTTTCCCCCCGGAACTGCTTCAGGAATTTGAAAAAAAATATCCGCATACACTCGAAAATTTTATCGGCGATGTTTATACCCACGACAAGCCCAACGCACTCATCGCATCTTTCACACCCTTTGCCGTCGACAACCGTAAACATCCTTTTATCAATGACCTCGTAAGGGGTGCGTTCCGCAATTTTTTTTCAGAGATCATCTTGAAATATCCGGAAGCCGAAAAATATCATCTCGGATTTGCAGGTTCTGTTGCTTACCTTTTCAGGGAGGAACTGGAAGAGATTGCTTCCGGATACAACATGACCATGCACCGTATCCTCAGGCACCCGGTGGATGCGCTGGTGGAGTATCATATGTAGGTTGGGAGGTTGCGAATGGTTGTGGTTGTTGTGAATAGTTGTGGCTGATCCGTGCGGCTAAATCGCTCAATGGCAGATGATGGGGGGTTACAGGAATTTCTATGCTAATTGAATAAGGCGATAACGCGACCAGGAGATAATGCGATAAGGAGATAATGCGATAATGCGTTGTCATGGTTGTGATGGTTGTGGTTGTTGTGAATAGTTATGGCTGAACCGTGCGGCTAAATCGCTCAATGGCAGATAGTGGGGAGTCACAGGAATTTCTATAGCTAATGCGATAAAGGAATTAATGCGTTTTCATGGTTGTGAATGGTTGTGGTTGTTGTGAATAGTTGTGGCTGATCCGTGCGGCAAATCGCTCAATGGCAGATAGTGGGGAGTCACAGGATGATTTGTTTAAATCCAATAACTGTTTTTCTTTTACCAGTAACTTTTTTTTTCACGGCGACTTTGCAGAAAAGTATTTGCCGATGATCCCCATCAACGCGAAACGCACAACAACAGCATCCATCACAACGCGAAGCGCACAACAGATTTCGTCACTCGCTCATTCCTTCGAATCATCGTCCTCATCGTCCTCCTGCTCCTCGGGCAGGTCAATATCCGAAGGCCTGATGTTCAAGCGTCGGGCGCGGCGCCACCATTTTTCGCGGGCATGTTTTTGCATATCGATCTGGCTGTCGGTTTCATCAGTGATTTCGAGGCCAAGCAAGGTTTCGAAAATATCCTCGAGTGTGACAATGCCTTCCACGCCGCCGTATTCGTCCACGATCAGGGCAATATGTTTCTTTGATTCGAGCAATTGCTCGAAGACAAGGGGAATGGAGAAATTTTCGTAAGTGATCAGCATTTCGCGCCGGATGTCCTTCAGCTTCATGTCGAAGTGGTCGTCAGCAAGTTTTTCCAGCACATCATATTTTAGCACGTAGCCGGTAATGTTGTCGATATTTTCGTGGTAAATGGGGATGCGCGAGTGGTGCAGGTAGTCCTTGTTTTTGAAGAACTCTGTAAGTGTCAGATTTTCGGGAGCTGCCAGCAATACCGTCCGTGGCGTCATAACCTGTCGGATTTTGATGGTCCGCAACCTCACCAGATTGCTGATCACCTTCAGCTCCGATTCTTCGAACACGCCTTCCTGCTTAGCCAGACTGGCCATGGCGGCAATTTCCTCCCGGCTGACAGTAGCCTGAACATCATCGGTGGAGATCAGCCTTGTGATCCATTTGGAAACCAGCACCAGCGGATAGGAAATATAGATCAACCCCTGCAGAATGGCAGCCGAAGGAAGGGCCATTTGCCGCCAATACCTTGCCCCGATGGTCTTGGGAATAATTTCGGAAAAGATGAGGATGAGCAGGGTAAGCACCGCCGAGATCAATCCGAAATAGGCTTCGCCGAACACCGCCACCGCCTGTGCACCTACGCCGGCAGCACCTACGGTATGTGCAACGGTGTTGATCGACAGGATGGCTGCCAGCGGACGGTCGATGTTGTTTTTCATCTTGATCAGCTTCAGCGCCTGGTGCGAACCTTCGTTGGCCCGTGTCTGAAGAAACGACATCGACACCGAAAGGATTACCGCCTCCATAATAGAGCACAAAAATGAAACTGCAATAGCCAGTGTAAGATAAGTAATCAGCAAAACCATGGGCAATATATTTTTGCCAAAGATAAGGGTTATTCGATAAATGTAATTCGCTAATGGTTATTCCATAGCCAAACTATCCTGAACCTTTCTCTTCAGCAGGGCTGGCAGTTCTCCTGCCGATAAATTCTGTCATTCGGCGGATTTCCTCAGGCAAAAACCACTCGATTTCCTCATCACGCCTGAACCAGGTAAGCTGCCGCTTGGCATAGCGACGGGTATTGGTTTTGATGTTTTCCACAGCCTGTTCCAGGGGCACGCTGCCGTCGAGATATTCGAATATTTCCTTGTACCCGACGCTGTTCAGCGCATTGAGGTTCCTGAATTTCGCAAGGCTTTTTACTTCTTCCACAAGATCGTCGGCGATCATCTGATGGGTACGGCGGCCGATCTGTTCGAAAAGTTCATTGCGCGGTCGGTTCAGTCCGATTTTAATAATGTTGAAATCGCGCTCTCTTTTCTTGTTGGTGCGCAGCGAAGAATAGGTTTGTCCGGTGAGCAGGCACACTTCTATAGCCCGCATCAGGCGGTTGGGGTTGGCTTTATCCACCTGTCGAAAATATTCAGGATCTAGATTTTTGAGTTTTTCCTGCAGGTATCCGATGCCGAGATCGCGGTGCCAGCCCCTGATCCGCCGACGCAGTCCTTCATCGGGGTCGGGCAGGTCGTCGATGCCTTTACAAACCGCGTCGATATAAAGTCCTGAGCCGCCGGTTAAGAAAACCAGCGGGTGATGTTGGAATTCCCGCTCAAGGATCGCCAGCACATCCTGCTCAAACTGCGACACATTGTAGGAATCTTCCACCGAAAGATGCCCCACCAAAAAATGCGGCGCTGCCGATAATTCCTCTGCTGCCGGTGCTGCCGTTCCGATTTTCATCTCACGGAAAAACTGCCGGGAGTCGGCAGAAATAATGGATGTTCCGAAATGCCGTGCAAGCTTTATGGTGACGCCCGTTTTACCAATGGCTGTCGGACCGGCAACCACTACCAGGGTTTTATGTTTCTGGATATCGATTATTCAAGCAATTAACGATTAAAAAATAACTTAACGCTTACCTGCGGCACGTGCCGGGAATGGAATTCCCGCATTGTTTACCCCGATTACAATCTTAATAATCATCATCCCCGCTATCAAAATCATCCTCGAAATCTCCTTTGATAATCGAGTTGAATTCCTTCAGCAGATCCTCCTTCAGCTTTTCCGAGTCCTTTTCCACGCGCACATTATCCTCGAGCTGTAATTTGCCGCGGCTCTGTGTCAGCCTTGGATATTTCACACGCTTATCTTCTTTGGTAATATCGGCAAGTTCCAGCAGGAAGGTGCGCATTTGCAGAAAGTCGTATTCATAAATCAGTTTCTGATCGATTTCCTTGATAAAGCGTTCGATGGGCGTTTGGTCCATAATAAATATCGTGCGCGTATCGTCGGAGGCTTTCACATTTTTGTCCTCTTCGCCCGACATGTCAATAAGGGTGATCTCCTGCAGCTTTTCCCAGCGGTCGCCGACCACATGGAACGACGCCAGTTCCTTGCCGCTCAGCTTAAGATTTTTTACAATAAAGTCGTGTAGCTGGTAAAATGTCTGATTCGATTTAATCTCCACCTCCCGGAGGAAATCGTCCTTATCGTCAACCTGTATCCTAAATTTGAAAACACTCATAGTCTTAATTGATTCTTGTTAGTTGGTTTGGATTAGCAAAAGTCAAAGTTAAAGCAAAATTGACAAATGGTAGTAGCCAAAATTATTGATTTTTTTCAGTGGGATTAAGGCCAAGATCTTTCCCTCTAGCGAGCATAAACGCATAGGCCTCTTCGAAATTGTTGTTGATTTTTCCATCAAGGATGGCTTCACGGATGGCTGTTTTGATTTCGCCTACCTGCGGTCCGGGTTGAATTCCGAAGGTTTTCATGATTTCTTCGCCGCTCACCGGGGGCTGCCAGTTTCGCAGGCGATCCTTTTCTTCGATTTCTATGAGTTTTTGCCTTACGATCTCAAAATTCTTCAGGTAGCGGCGGATTTTTTCAGGGTTCTTCGACGACATATCCGCTTCACACAGGGTCATCAGGTCGTCGATATCGTCGCCGGCATCAAACAGCAGGCGCCTTATGGCAGAGTCGGTAACGGTTTCTTCTGAAAGCACGATGGGTCGCAGGTGCAGGGCCACCAGTTTCTGAACGTATTTAAGCCGATCTCCCATGGGCAGCTTCAGGCGTTTAAAAATTCCCGGCAGCATTCTGGCGCCGATATAATCGTGCGCATGGAAGGTCCACCCGATGCCTTCCACCCATTTCTTGGTTACGGGTTTGCCGATATCGTGCAGGATGGCTGCCCAGCGCAGCCACAGGTTGTCCGATTTGGCGGCCACATTGTCGAGCACGATCAGCGTATGATAAAAATTATCTTTATGCCCCACCCCATCTTTATACTCAGCACCTTGCAAGGCAGCCATTTCGGGGAAGAAAATCTGCAACAGACCGGTGCTGAAGAGCAGCTTAAATCCGATGGAGGGCCGGGGCGCCATGATGATTTTGTTGATCTCATCGGCGATGCGTTCTGCCGAAACAATTTTGATGCGTTGTGCCTGGCTTTTGATGGCATCGAAGCTTTGCTGTTCGATCCTGAAGTTGAGCTGCGTGGCAAAGCGGATGGCACGCATCATGCGCAGCGGATCGTCGCTGTAGGTGACCACCGGATCGCGGGGCGTGCGGATGATGCCCTGATCCAGGTCGCGCTGCCCGTCAAACGGGTCGATCAACACGCCGAAATCTTCACGGTTCAAGCTGATGCTCATGGAGTTGATGGTAAAGTCGCGCCGCATCTGATCGTCCTGCAGGGTGCCGTTTTCCACAATAGGCTTGCGCGAATGGCTGCGGTACGATTCGCGTCGGGCACCCACAAATTCTATCTCCCAGTCGTGGTAGCGCAGCATGGCCGTGCCGAAGTTTTTGAACACCGTCACTTTTGCATCACCGGCTTTGCGTGCCACCGCCTTTGCCAGTTCAATGCCGCTGCCCACCACCACCACGTCGATATCCTTCGAGGGCTTATTCAACAGCAGGTCGCGCACCCATCCACCCACCACAAAGGCGCGCACGTTCTGCTCAGCGCTTACCTGCGCGATCAGTTCAAATACCGGATGCGTTAAATACCGTTTCACTGTCTGCTGTTTTTTTTGCGGGTGCAAAACTACAAAAAAACGAATCGACCTGAGCAATGCTTTGCCGGAGGTTAAAAGATCAATATCTTATTTCTGACCCCAATCTGTGTAGCCGAAACAGCCAGGCAGCTCGGAAATTGTTGAAACATTCGCCCCACTCATCAATTAAAAAAATATTAAACGGCCCCAAATCTAATCCGGATCACCTGTCTAATCTGTGTTTCGCGTGAACCCATTACACATCATACCGTTTAT
>JBKHBQ010000150.1:0-9556 GCA_046542305.1 Bacteroidales bacterium | reverse complement strand
GATGTTCATGCAAAGCGGGCCGTACAGAGTGGTTACCTCCGTAAATTGGGTAAATTCCTGCGCCGGCGAAATTTTATGATCGTACCAGAACGACGTAAAAAGTATATTCACCCCGATATCGATGATGGTTGTTCTTTTGCCGGCAGCGGATCTTTTGTTTGAAATCACCGTTCCGAGCAGGAAACCGGCTTCATCGATGAGTGCACGGCCCGTTTCGAGGATAAGCAGCGGCAGGTCGTCGGGCGGGAAATCGGCCTGTAACAGCGCCGAGGAAATTTCTTCGGCAAAATCCTCAAAGGTGGGGTTGGTGTCGTGTCCGGGCATGTAGGCGCCCTTCAGTGTGTTCCGCGAGGGAAACCCGCCGCCCATATCAATATATTTTATCCTGTGATCGTATTTCTTCCTGATGCCAACGGCCAGATCTGCCAGTTTGCGGGCGGCAATCCCGTATGCTTTTGCACTCAGCATAAAGGTGCCGATGTGGCAATGCAGGCCCATGAGTTCCATCTTCCCCGATGCCATGATCTTGTTCAGCGCATCCCACGCCTGCCCGTTTTCGTAGTTGAAGCCAAAGCGGTCCCACATCGGGTAAACGCCTGTGTCCATGTTTACGCGAATGGCCACACGCGGCTTTTTATCGGTGTTTTCGCATATTTCGATGATGGTATACAACTCATCGAGATGGTCGATATGGATCAGGGAGTCGTTGTTGATGGCTTTTTGAAGATCTTCTCTGGTTTTGTCGGGCCCGTTAAAGATGATCTTCTTTCCGTTTACACCGTTCTTAATGGCTTTATCATATTCGAACCCCGACACCACCTCGGCCCACGATCCTTCCTGGTGATAGATATTGCAAACCGCATCCAGATAATTGGTTTTGTACGACCAGGAAAATTGCACCCTGGGATAGCGCATCGAAAATGCTTTTTTTGCCTTTTTATAAACATCCCTGATGGTTTTTTCAGAAATCACAAAAAGCGGTGAGCCGTGGTTTTCGATCAAATCCTTCACCATCACCCCGTCGATATGAGTTTTGGGAATGTTTTCGGTTCTGATTCCGAACTTGTTGGGCATGTCGCTTTCCAGGCGTTTGATCAGCGGCCGTTCATATCTTTTCTTTTCCATGTTTTAACTGATTTTCTGTGAAGTTACAATTCTCCGATGGTGGAAATAGTCTGAAATTCTTCCATATCCACAATCATATCCCATGAATACCTTACGAACATTTTGCCTACGGCGTATTCGCCGAAAGACTCCACTTTCTCGCCGAGGGCAAGCTTTACAAGAGCTTCGGGAATATTCTGTCCTACGCCCACCGACAGGTAGATCCACGCAGGCATGCGCGGATTGATCTCGAGCAGGTAAAAGTCATTGTCTTTGTTTTTCATGAGTTCCAGCTCAAATCCGCCGCGCCACTTTGTCCGGCTGATGAATTTATGGGTAAGTTCAAGCATTTTTTTATCCGCGATGGAAATGCCGCCCCAGGCTTTTCCCTTATCGGTGATGTACTGCTTACGCATGGGAATGGCCGAAATGGTGCGGCCGGTTCCGTCGCCCAGGCCGGTCACATTGTATTCGGTGCCATGTACAAATTCCTGAATGATGATAGGCAGCCCCCACTTAGCGATGATCTTGTTGAAATAGGTCCGTACCTGATCGATGTTATAGGCCACCGAGGCATCGTAGTACTTTCCCTTGACCAGCAACGGATAATTGAATTCCGTCGACAGGCTGTAGATGGCGCTGATTTCATTGATGGCTTTGCTTTTGGGGACTTTGATATCATACTTTTCGCCGAATTCCATCAGATTCATTTTATGCCGTTCCTCGAATTGCTCCATGGTAGGAAGGCACATGTGAATGCCCATTTCTTTTAGTTGGCTTTCCAGCCGGATAAAAGGATACAGCTCGGCGTCGAAATTCGGGATCAGCACATCGATCTTTTCGCGGGAATGGATATAGGCGATTCGCTCCATCACATTGTCGATCCCCGACATGGGATACGGCACCTGGTAGGTGCGGTCCACCAGGTTGTGCATAAATATTCCCGGCTCCAGCGATTCGTAGGCCAGACCGATAATCCGCACGTCGAAGCTTTCGGCCTCGCGCAATGCCCGGATCACCGAAATACCCGGCCCCGGGCTGTCGATGGCATTCAATCCCGAAACGGCAATCGTCAGCTTTCGTTTCTTACTCATTTTCGATCAGCGAATAGTTGCGCAGCAATCCTGTAAAATCATCGATATCCTTTTCCAGTGTACCGGCATCCACACTGTATTCCTTAAGGAGCTTCGAATTGATCTCCCCGCCTGAAGTACCATCCTTCAACATCTGAATGATCCTCGTGCCGATGGGATTTACCGTGTACGACTCCCCGGTGTCGGGATTAAAAATGAATCCCGAATCGCTGACTGCAATATTTGATTTTATTTTCATAACCTGTAAGATTTCAAAAAACTATTGCACCACAAGTTTTTTGGTTTCGGATATCTCTCCGGTGGTTTCAAGATAGTAAAAATAAGTTCCGGCAGGCAATTGTGCGGTATTCAGCCGGAGATGCTTGAAAGTACGATCCACCCTGTAGCGCTGAATCAGTATTCCGTGGGAATCCGTTAAAATGATGGTGCCCTGCTTTTCACCACGGGGCAATTCGTAGGGTAAACTGGTGAAATCCCTTGCCGGATTCGGGAACGGATGCTGAAGACCCGTATTGTTACCTGCGGGCGCTTCAGGCATGGTGAGCGATTGACCGGGCAGATCGTAAATGCGGGTTTTTACCGTGTACGGATACACCGAATAATCGTACACGTATGCCGAAAGTTTCACCCCGTTTTCATCAAGATCGTTCACCGCCAGGTATTGTGCGCCGGGAATGGTTAGCAGCGCAGTGCCGTTTTCGCTGATGATCCTGGCAAAATAGCTGTAGTACTGCCCGGTTTCGTCGTAGTGATAATAAATGTATGCCAGTGCAACGGCATTGTCTGTGGTGAAAAGGTTTTCCGATACAAACCTGATATCGTACAGGTAATGATCGGCAGGGATATCCAGATCGATGGTCTTCCATAATGAATGGTTGAGATTGTAAATCCGGCACTGGCTGTTTTCCACATCCATTACATAAAATTTTGATCCGGAGAGGGAAAGATTTACAAATGTGCCGGAGTAATAATACTCATGTTCAAAATTGATCTGGGCAAAAGCCCCGGCAAACAAAAGCTGCAGTGAAAGTAACAGAATCAGTCTTTTCATGTGAATGGAACTTTGGCTTGAACGTTTTAACTAATACTCGTAACCCCAGGAAAAAGTGTATACAATTTTTTGAATATTGTATGAAATTTTAAGCCGGCAATGTCTTACCGGTAGTGCAAATATAGTCAACCGCCGGATAATGCCTGTACTTGACAGGTAAAGCAGATTGTCAGGCTGTAATTGCACTGCAAATCCACGATACAGGAGCGTTAACCGGCACCGCGGTTTCACAATTGTTTTATTGCTGAGCAGCCATCACCCGTGGCTTTTTGAGCGGTGTATCCGGCGGCTTCAGTTTTTTCCCTGGAACTTCAGGTTGACATTTCCACGTCCTTTTCCGGTGAAAAATCAAAGGTATTTGAGCATTAACCTGCTGCCAAACCTCATATTATGATAGTTTGATTTGTATATTTGAGCCCTCAATCAGATGCTTTTTTTTGTTTTACGAAAATTTTACTCATGAAAAAGATACTCAACTCACTATTCTCAATGCAGCTCACGGTGGTACTTCTGATGATGTTTGCCATTTCGGCCGCAGTGGCAACATTTATCGAAAACGACTTCGGAACCACGGCATCCAAGGTGGTCGTTTACAATGCCACCTGGTTTGAGATCCTCATGGCGCTGCTGGCTGTAAATCTCGGCGGAAGCCTGGTGGTAAACCGCATGTGGCAAAAGAAAAAATACACCATATTTGCCTTCCACATTGCCTTTATTATTATTCTTATCGGTGCAGCCATCACCCGCTATCACGGATTTGAAGGCATGATGCACATTCGTCAGGGAGAAACTGCGAAAGAGCTGGTATCTGACCGGACCTACATTTCGGCCAAACTGCCGGACGGTACGGTAGAACGGCAAGGTGTGCTGATGTCGGGCGCCGGGTGGCAGGCCCCGGATTTTGAGGTGGATGTGCCCGGCGGGGAAATCGAAATCGAAACCATCGATTTTGTGCCGAATGCTGCCGTGGTGATCTCGCAGATCGTGGGCGGAGAGCCGGTGGTGTCGATGTTTGCTATGACAAAATTTGGCAGGCAAAACCTGGTGCTGAAGGAAAACGACGTCCGCACGGTGGATGACCTCACTGTGACTTTCAGCGATATAACCGGCCCCAATACCGTGAACCTATCTGTGGAAGACGGGCAGTTGCACCTGATGGCGCCCGATACGGTTTTCATTACCAGCATGGGCGATCAGCAGGCCGACACGATCTTGCCCGGCGTAAAAGCGCCATTCAATCCGATGCTGCTGTATGCTTTCCGGGGAAGCCGGCTGGTGCTGCGCAATTTCGAGCCCAGCGGCAAACTCCGCCCGGTGCCGTCGAGCACGGACAACGGCGGCACGGGCCTCGATGCGGTGCTGGTGGAATTGAGCCGGGACGACGAGACGCGGGAACTGATCCTCTGGGGTACCAAGGGTCTGGTGGGCGATTACAGCCGCACGAAAATCGGCGGGCAGGAAATCAGCCTGGCCTACGGTTCCATACCCATCGAACTGCCTTTCGGCATCCGGCTCAACAAATTTATCCTCGACCGCTATCCGGGCTCAAACAGTCCTTCCTCCTATGCCAGCGAAGTAACGCTGATTGATGAGGAAAGAAACAAAATTTTCGATTTCAGAATTTACATGAACCACATCCTCACCCACCGTGGGTACCGGTTCTACCAGTCTTCCTACGATACCGACGAAAAAGGCACCATCCTTTCGGTAAACCACGATGCCCCCGGAACCATCATCAGCTATATCGGCTATGCCATCATGGCTGCAGGGATGATCTTCTCGCTGATCAGCCGCAAAACACGCTTTCGCAATATCCTGCGGATGATTTCGGAAACACGGGCCAAGAAAACCAAATTGCTTTCGGTTGTCCTCCTGCTGGTGATGATAGTGCCCCAGGCGGGATTTGCGGCAGCACCCGCTACCGCGAGGGTTAACGGCATTAAGGTGAATGTGCCGGAAGAAGATCATGCAGAAGCGTTCGGGCAACTGATTGTGCTGAGCACCAACAACCGACTTGAACCCCTGAATACGCTCAGCAGCAAACTGCTCAGAAAATTCACGGGAAAAAACACCTTCGACGGGCTCAGTTCCGATCAGGTATTTTTGGGCATCATCAGCGAACCGGGGGTTTGGCAAAATGTGCCGATGCTCAAAATAAAAAACAAGGAGTTGCGCGACATGCTGAACATCGACGGAAAATACGCCTCCTTCAGCGACTTCTTCGATTTTAGCAGGGAAAACAGCTACATGCTTGCTGGACTGGTGGAAGAAGCCTATCAGAAAAAATCCATCGATCAGTCCAAGTTCGACAAGGAGGTGATCAATGCCGATGAGAAAGTGAATATTTTTTACCTGCTCTATTCGGGAAATTACCTGAAGCTGTTTCCCAAACCCGGCACCCCTGCCGAAAAATGGTATGCCCCTAATGATGAAGTGTCGGGGGTAGCCGAAGCCGACAGCAATTTCATCAAAAATGTCATCCCGATGTACATCGAAATCCTTCGGGAAGCATACCAAAGCGGCGAATATGCCAAAGCCGGAGAAATCGTAAACGCCGTCGACCTGTACCAGCAAAAGTATGCTGCTGAAATTCTGCCTGCCGAAAGGAAACAAAACATCGAAATCCTTTACAACAAAGTGGAAATTTTCGAGCGGTTGTACAAATATTACGGGCTGATCGGTGTGGTGTTCCTGCTGGTAATTTTTCTGAACCTTGTTTTTCCAAAACTCCGGGTGAAAGAAATCAGGTATGGTGTTATTGGAATCCTGGCGATATTATTTATGTTTCAAACGCTCGGACTTGCGGCGCGCTGGTACATTTCGGGTCATGCCCCGATGAGCAACGGGTACGAAACGATGGTATACATTGCCTGGGCGGCCATGCTGGCGGGGTTCCTGCTGGTCCGGCGGTCAGACATTGCACTGGCGGCCACCACCGTGCTGGCTTCACTCACCCTGTTTGTGGCACACCTCAACTGGATGAATCCCGAGGTAACCAACCTGGTGCCTGTGCTCAAGTCGGTGTGGCTTACCATTCACGTGGCCATCATCACCTCCAGTTATGCCTTTCTGGGTATGGGGATGATCCTTGGTTTATTCAACCTGTTTTTGATGATCTTTCAGAACCGGCACAACCTGGAACGGTTCAACCTGACCATCCGCGAAATCAGCCTGACGGCCGAAGCCACCATTACCATCGGCTTGTATGCCCTCACCATCGGCACCTTTCTTGGCGGCATATGGGCCAACGAATCGTGGGGGCGCTACTGGGGATGGGACCCGAAGGAAACCTGGGCGCTGGTAACCATCCTGGTGTACGCGGTGATCATCCACATGAACTTTATTCCCGGCATGATGGGCAGGTACCTGTTCAATACCCTGGCCGTGATCGGGTTCAGTTCGGTGCTGATGACCTACTTCGGAGTAAACTACTACCTGTCGGGGCTGCACTCCTATGCCGCCGGCGATCCGGTGCCGATACCCACCTTCGTTTACTACACCATCGCCGCACTTGTGGTACTATTGATCATTGCATACATCAACAACCAGCGAATGGATAAAATTATGCTTGTGCAGAGAAACAAGTAAGCTACAAATCCGATAGGATGAAGGGCTGCCCCGCGGAAAATTCCGGAAAGGGGGAGCCCTTTTTCTTTGCCGGCATCAGGTTCTGGGAAAAATTATCCACACCCGGTGTTGCCTCAGGACACAATTATTACGCTATCTTCCTTGCAAATAGACCGCTATCTACTTTGGTAGGATTTTTACATTGTTCTGCAGAAAAAAACATTTTGACAGACAATAATATTTTTGAAAAAGAAGAATGGGTCAGGAAATATGCCCGCGCCGGCATCTTTGCCAAGGGTGTGGTGTATATCCTTATCGGCGGCCTTACCGCTATGGCCGCCATCAATGCCGGCGGCCAGACTTCCGACAAAGAAAGTGCTTTCCAGTTTGTACTCGGGCAGCCTTTCGGCAAAGTTTTGCTTGGCCTGATTGCACTCGGACTGACAGGTTACGTTGCATGGCGTTTTATTCAGGCTGTGAAAGATCCCGAAAACCAGGGCGGATTGAAAAGGCTCGGGTATGCCTCGAGCGGTTTTTTTTATGGATTGGTCGCATTCTCGGCCGTGCAGATGATCCTGCAGGGTGGCGGGAATTCCTCCTCCTCTGGACAACAGGAGCACCTGTTGAGCCTGCTGTTGAACAGTACCGCCGGACAAATTGCGGTGGGTGCCATTGCACTCATCTTTTTTGGCAGAGCCCTGTGGCAGCTGTACCGCGCCCTTACCGGAAGGTTCAAAAAAAATCTGAGCCACATGGACATCAACGACAAAGCACGTAAAGCGCTGCTTAATTTCGGGCTGATCGGATACATATCGCGCGGAATTGTGCTCGGGGTCATCGGGTACCTTTTCCTTATGGCTGCTATTCTTCGCAGCTCCGAACAGGCAGGCGGAACCATGGAAGCTTTTCAGGTGCTGCAAAGCTCTGTAGCCGGCCCCACACTGCTTGCGGTGATCTCGTTCGGCTTGCTGGCTTATGGCGTGTTCATGATTGCAAAAGCCAAATACCGTGTTTTACCATCATTATAAAAAAAATCTATTTAATCATTTAAATAATAAACGACTATGAAAATTTTCGAAGCATTAAAAGAAGATCACAGGAAACTAAGAAGTCTGGCGGATTCAATTCTGGAAACCGAAGGAAAATCAGACGAAAGAAAATTGAATTTCGAACGGCTGGTGGTAGAGCTAAAAGCACATGCAATGGCTGAGGAACGCTACTTCTACAAGCCCATGATGCGGTATGATAATTCGCAGGAAAAAGCCAGGCACAGCATCTCGGAACATCAGGAAATCGATGAACTGATCGAAAAGCTTCAGGAAACCGATATGAGTTCCCCATCCTGGAAAAGCAATTTCGAAAAGCTCCACGAACTGGTGAATCATCATCTTGATGAAGAAGAGGAAGAAGTATTTCAGGTAGCAGATAAAGTGTTTACGGAAGACGAAAAGAAGGATTTTGCCACCGAATACAACAAAATGATGGAGGCCGAAAAGCCCAGGTTCAAATCGTAAATGGAATACAGCAGGGAATACATACATTACATAGCAAAGATCATCGAATCAGTGGGGGTACTCATCATCGCCGGCGGGAGTTTGTACATCCTGGTCGGTTCTGTGATCCGTGCGGCCAAATCAAAGGAAATCAGCTACCGCAATATAAGGCACGAACTGGGCAAGGTAATTCTGCTCGGCCTCGAAATTCTGGTGGCTGCCGACATTGTGGCAACCGTATCCACCGAACCGACCATGAACAGCCTGCTGGCCCTGGGTGTGGTGGTGCTGATCCGTACCTTCCTTAGCTTTTCACTGCAGGTGGAACTGGAGGGGAAGTTTCCGTGGCAGAAAAAAGGCGAGGCTAAATAAACCCTTTGCAATTTATTGAATAAAACCAATGGCTGAAGACAACAACACGGTAACTGAAGGGCTGATTTACGTTCATGATTCACAGCCCGGCTACACCCGGCGCAAGCATGGCCGTGGATTTGTATACCTCGATCACGAAGGCAATGTGATCCGCGACGAAAGCTCGCTTAAGCGCCTGCGTGCGCTGAAAATCCCTCCCGCCTGGGAAAAAGTGTGGATATGCCGCATGCCCTCCGGTTACCTGCAAGCCACCGGATACGATACCCGGCAGCGAAAACAATACCTTTACCATGCGCAGTGGGCGGTGATGTCTCAAACCGAGAAATTTAAAAACCTGTACCGGTTTGGCAAATCGCTTCCCGTAATACGAAAAACGACCGAAGAAAATCTGAAGCTGAAAGGCTGGCCCCGCGAAAAAATGCTGGCTCTTATCATCAGGCTTATGGATAAAAAATACATGCGTGTGGGCAATAAGTTTTATGAAGAAGAAAACGAAACCTATGGCATCACCACGCTGCGCCGCAAGCACCTGAACGAGGAAGACGGAAAACTGATTCTTGAATACAAGGCCAAAAGCGGCAAATACCGTGAGGTGGAAATCGCAGACAGCCAGTTGGTGAAGCTGGTAAAAGAAAGTTCGGATCTGCCGGGGTACGAAATCTTCAGGTATCTCGATGAAGACGGCAGGAGCCAGCCCATCGATTCGAAGGATGTGAATGATTTCCTGCGCGAAATAACCAACGAGGATTTTACCAGCAAAAGCTTCAGGACCTGGAGCGGTACCGTGCTGGCGCTTAAGGAATGGGAGCCTGCACGCAAGGAAACCGAAGGCGATAAGCGGAAAAGCCTAAAAACAGCCATTGTGAAAAATGTGG
>JBKHBQ010000149.1:0-9617 GCA_046542305.1 Bacteroidales bacterium | reverse complement strand
ACGCTGAACAAGCTATCCTACAGATGTGGAGCCTCCGCTTGCGGGGGCTTTTTTTTGCAGGTAATTATATCTTAACTTTCTCACCCGTTCAGTGCTTCGGCGCCGCTCACGATTTCGATGATCTCGTTGGTGATGGCGGCCTGGCGGGCCTTGTTGTATTTGAGGCGCAGATCCTTGAGCAGTTCCTGCGCATTTTCGGTGGCTTTATGCATGGCCGTCATTCTGGCTCCGTGTTCCGAGGCGGCCGAATCCAGTAGTGCGCTATAAAATCTTATCTTCAATGATTTAGGAATCAATTTCTCAACAATCTCTTCCTTCGAAGGTTCGAAAATATAATCCACCTGTTCGGGTCTGGTTTTGGCAATCCTGGTTTCCCTGGGCGGTGCCACGGGCAGAAACTGAACCGTCTTCAGGATCTGAACGGCTGCATTTTTAAATTGGTTGTAGATAATCTCCACACGATCATACTGCCCTGTCCTGAATTCTTCCATCAGATATTCGGCCATCGGAACAGCAGTTTCGAAGGTGAGATTATCGAGCAGGTCATCATTACGCCTGCTTACGCCGATCCTGCGAACGCGAAGGAAATCGTGGACTTTTTTGCCAATGGTGAACACATCTACCTTTCCGGCCTTGTATTGTGCGGCATACACTCCGCGCACCCGCTGGATTACCATTTTACCCACATTGGCGTTGAATGGCCCGCATAGGCCGCGGTTGGAAGATATTGCCACGATCAGTATCTTTTCCGGCTTACGGACTTCGGTGTAAGGACTGCTGGTTTCACTCCCGAGGCTGCTGCTGATATGCTGCATGAGCTCGTTGAGCTTAGCGGCATAGGGGCGCATATTAAGGATGGCATTTTGCGCCCTGCGCAGCTTGGAGGCCGAAACCATTTTCATGGCGCTGGTGATCTGCTGGGTAGAACGTACCGATTCGATCCTTGACCTTACTTCCTTCAGATTAGGCATCTATACTTTATTTCCTGTATTAAATTTTTTCGTATTTTGACGAAATTTCCCTGGCCACATACTCCATGGTTTTGGTATCCTCTTCGAGCAGTTTACCCGCTTTAAGGTTGTTCAACAAGCCTTTTTGCTTCACCTCGAGGTGATGCAGGTATTCCACCTCAAAATCCTTCACCCTGTCGAGCGGCAGTTTCCGCAGCAGACCGCGGGTTCCGCAGAATATGATGGCCACCTGCTTTTCAACGGTCATTGGCGAATACTGGGGCTGTTTAAGGATTTCCACATTGCGGCGACCTTTTTCGAGCACCGACATGGTGGCTGCATCGAGGTCGGAGCCGAATTTCGCAAAGGCTTCCAGCTCACGAAACTGCGCCTGATCGAGTTTCAATGTTCCGGCTACTTTTTTCATCGCCTTGATCTGAGCGTTACCTCCGACACGCGAAACCGAAATTCCCACGTTAATAGCCGGACGGATACCTGCATTAAAAAGATTGGTTTCCAGAAATATCTGCCCGTCGGTAATGGAGATCACGTTGGTGGGAATATAGGCTGAAACGTCGCCGGCCTGTGTTTCGATGATCGGCAGCGCGGTGAGCGATCCTCCTCCCTTTACCATTTGCTTGATGCTTTGGGGCAGGTCGTTCATTTTTTGCGCAATTTCGTTGGATTCGATGATTTTGGCTGCACGTTCCAGCAGGCGGGAGTGCAGGTAGAACACGTCACCCGGATAGGCTTCACGTCCCGGCGGGCGCCGCAACAGCAGCGACACCTCGCGGTAAGCCACCGCCTGTTTCGAAAGGTCGTCGTATATTACCAGGGCCGGGTTGCCGGTATCGCGGAAAAATTCGCCGATAGCAGCTCCCGCAAATGGCGCGTAGAATTGCATGGCAGCAGGATCGGAGGCCGTGGCACTTACCACCACCGTATAAGGCAGCGCACCTTTGTCTTCCAGTGTTTTCACGATATTGGCCACTGTAGAACCCTTTTGTCCTACGGCCACGTACACGCAATAAACAGGTTCACCGCGGTCGTAAAATTCCTTTTGGTTGATGATGGCATCAAGGGCGATGGCTGTTTTCCCGGTCTGGCGGTCGCCGATGATCAGCTCCCGTTGTCCGCGTCCGATTGGGATCATGGCATCCACGGCTTTGATGCCGGTTTGCAGGGGCTCATTCACCGGCTGGCGGTAAATCACACCGGGTGCCTTGCGCTCGAGTGGCATTTCCCAGGTTTCGCCCTGGATCTCCCCCTTGCCGTCGATGGGCTGCCCCAGGGTGTCGATTACGCGGCCCAGCATGCCTTTTCCAACCTGGATCGAAGCAATCCTGCCTGTGCGTTTTACGGTATCCCCTTCTTTGATGTCATAGATTTCTCCCAGTAAAACAACACCCACATTATCCTGCTCCAGGTTCAGTACGATACCTATAAGGTTCCCTTTTTCAAACTCCACCAGCTCGCCCGATTCGGCGTTGGTAAGGCCATAAATCCTGGCGATCCCATCGCCAATCTGAAGCACGGTGCCTGTTTCTTCCAGTTGGCTCGCCGTTTTAAATCCTGCCAGCTCCTGACGTAAAATTTCCGATACTTCTGCGGGTTTGATCTGTGCCATATCTTCTTTTGATTATATTCCTGCTATTAAAATTCTTTTACGTACAAATTCTTTTCAAACCGTTTTCTGAGCCGTTCGAGCTTTTGCCGAATACTGGCATCATATTTCCGGTCTTCCATTTTTATCACGAATCCGCCGATGAGTTCCTCGTCAACCTCCTCCACCAGGTCTACGGTTTTATGGGTTTGTTCGTTGAGCAGATTCAGCAGCTCCTCGCGGTTTTCCTTATTAAGTGCAACAGTGGAGGTAACCGTTACGGTGATGATGTTATGATGGTCTTTATAAAGTTTTTCAAACGATTCGGTAATTTCTCTCAGATACACTTCCCGTTCTTTACGGGTAAGCAGTTGCAGGAAGCGCATGGTAAGCGTGTGGAAATGTTTTCCGAAAATTCCTTTAAGAATACTGTTCTTTTTTCCCGCCGGAATGATGGGGCTGGCCATCACCCTTTTGAAGCGCGGATTTTGAAAGGTAACCTCGCGTAATGTATCCATATCTTCCTTCACCTCCTCCAGTGCATTCATTTCGCGGGCAAGGTCGAAAATGGCTCTGGCATAGCGTTGCGATATAATGGTAACGTCCATATTACGATGCTTGCTTAATTGAAGTTGACCTTTTTGATGAGATCCTCGGCCAGCTCCTGTTGTTTCTTACGGTCAGCCAGTTCGTGTTCCAGCAGCTTTTCGGCGATATCAATGGCAAGGCGGGCGATCTCGTTTTTCATCTGCACCATGGTGGCCATTTTTTCATTCTGAATGGTGTCCCTGGCGCTTTCGATCATGCGCTGGGTTTCTTCGTGGGCTTTGTTTTTGGCTTCTTCCATAATGCTATCCCTAATCTCGCGTGCCTGCCTGAGGATATCATCCCTTTCTTCCTTGGCGTCGGCCAGAAGCTGCTCGTTACTGAATTTCAGCGCTTTCATCTCCTGGCGTGCCCTGTCGGCTTCGTGCAGGGCCTCATCGATGGATTTTTCGCGTTCGTGCAGCGATTTCATGATGGGCTTCCAGGCATATTTTGCCAGAATCCACAGCACGATACCGAATGCCAGCGTCATCCAAAATATCAACCCGATTCCCGGATTTACTAATTCCATGTTTTCGAGATTTATTTTTTAAACAAACATTTGCTGAAAAAAAGCCCTGGGAAACAACCAACCGTTGACCCGCAGGGCCGAATCACTTTTTACAGGAAGACGATCAGCAGACAAACCACGATGGCAAAAAACGCCACCCCTTCGATAAGGGCGGCAGCCACAATCATGTTTGAGCGGATATCACCTGCAGCTTCAGGCTGACGTGCAATCGATTCGACGGCACTCTTACCGATCTGACCAATCCCGATACCGGCTGCAATAGCTGCAACACCTGCCCCCAGAGCGGCGCCAAGTTTAGCATACGGTGCGAGATCGGCTGCTACCTGTAATAAAATTGTTAATAGTTCCATGATAAAGTGTATTTAGTAATAAAAAACGATTTCCTGTTAATGATGCTCCTCGGTGGCCATACCGAAATAGAGGGCCGACAGCAGCGTAAAAACATATGCCTGGATAAATGCCACCAGCAACTCAAGCAAATTCATAAAAATGGCAAACGCGATGGATACCACCGAAACCCCGTATCCCAATCCGGTGGCAATTTCGCCGAAAATAAAAATGAGGCTGATAAACCCGAGCAGGATAATATGCCCCGCAGTGATATTGGCAAACAAACGCACCATCAGAACAAACGGCTTCGTCAACATACCCACAAATTCCACTACAGGCATTAAAGGAACCGGATACTTCAGCCACCAGGGAACGCCCGGTGTATTGAAAATATGCTGCCAGTAATTTTTATTTGCCGTAAAGGTGGAAATAAAGAAGGTGAAAAGCGCCAGTACCATCGTAACGGTAATGTTGCCCGTTACGTTGGCACCGCCCGGAAAAACGGGCACCAGCCCGAGCAGGTTATTTATAAATATGAAAAAAAACAATGTAAGCAGGAAAGGCAGATAGCGCTGGTATTTGTCCTCGCCGATGGAGTTTTTGGCAATGTCGTCGCGGATAAAAATAATCAGCGGCTCCAACAGCGACTGAATCCCTTTTGGAGCCTCTCCATTACGCCGGCGATACATTTTTGCAATATAGATGAACAGCCAACTCATAAAGATTACGCTGATGAATATCGCCAGTACATTTTTGGTAATCGAAAAATCGAGCGGAAGGTCTTTGGTTTCGTCGTGTACGATCACCCCGTCGGTGATGAATCTATTTTGCAGTGTACGGACGATCTTACCATGGTGTTTGCCTTCGGCGGCAATGCCGAAACCTTTGTAGTCGTTGTGTCCGTGATGGAATTTGCCCGACATGAACACATGAAGTTCGCCTTCATACCAGAGGATCACCGGCAAGGGGATTACCAGGTGGAAATCATGATAGGAAAGAATGTGCCATTCATGCGCATCCACCACATGTTCCATAATGAGATCTCCGGCCTTGAATTTTTCGTGGACTACCTCGTCGATCCATTCCTTTTCATCGGAATCGTGATGCTGGGGTTTTTTGCCTAACGCAAGTACCTGTGCCGAAACAAAAATGGCGATGCCTGCCATCAGCAGCAGGTTTCTGAAAACATGCGGTCGCTTGTTGATTTTCTTTCCCATCCTTTTAATGATTCGTATTATTCGGCCAGCACCAGCACTTCATTATTCTTCACCTCCACCACACCGCTGCGGATATTGTAAAACCGATCCTTGTCATCTCTTCCCCTCACCTTGATCTTTCCACTGGCCAGCGCTGCAATGAGCGGAGCATGGCGGTCGAGAACCTCGAACGAACCATCGAGGCCCGGGAATTGTGCCAGCTTTACTTCTCCCGAAAATATCGTTATGTCCGGTGTGATGATCTGTATTTTCATGCCTGAAATTTCCTAGTCTTCGTGATTCTCGGCGAGCATTTTTTTGCCCTTTTCGATGGCTTCGTCGATGGTTCCCACAAGGTTAAACGCCGATTCGGGATACTGGTCCACCTCGCCATCCATAATCATATTAAATCCCTTGATGGTATCCTCGATGGAAACGACCGTGCCGGGAATGCCGGTAAACTGCTCGGCCACGTGGAAGGGCTGCGAGAGGAACCGCTGTACCCTGCGGGCGCGGTGCACCACCTGCTTGTCTTCTTCCGAGAGTTCATCCATACCGAGGATGGCAATAATATCCTGTAGATCCTTGTAGCGCTGGAGGATAATTTTTACACGCTGTGCCGTATCATAGTGTTTATTACCCACCACTTCGGGTGCCAGAATTCGTGAGGTGGAATCCAGCGGATCTACCGCGGGATATATGCCCAGCTCGGCGATTTTCCGGTTGAGTACCGTGGTGGCATCGAGGTGGGCAAAGGTGGTTGCCGGCGCAGGGTCGGTAAGGTCGTCGGCAGGCACGTAAATAGCCTGTACCGAAGTAATCGAACCCCGCTTGGTGGAGGTAATCCGCTCCTGCATAAATCCCATCTCGGTAGCCAGCGTAGGCTGGTAACCCACGGCCGAGGGCATCCGCCCCAGCAGCGCCGAAACCTCGGAACCCGCCTGTGTGAAGCGGAAAATGTTGTCGATAAAGAAAAGGATATCACGGCCGCCGGTCTCCTCGTCACCATCACGGAAGTATTCTGCCATCGTCAGCCCCGAAAGCGCCACGCGAGCACGTGCACCGGGAGGTTCGTTCATCTGGCCGAACACCAGGGTAGCCTGCGAATTGCCAAGGGATTCGTAATCGACTTTCGACAGATCCCAGCCGCCCATTTCCATATCTTCGAGAAATTCCTTGCCGTACCTGATTACCCCCGATTCAATCATCTCGCGAAGCAGGTCGTTGCCTTCACGGGTGCGCTCGCCTACCCCCGCAAATACAGAAAGTCCTGCATACGATTTAGCAATATTGTTGATCAACTCCATGATGATCACTGTTTTGCCAACACCGGCACCACCAAAAAGCCCGATTTTTCCGCCTTTGGCGTAGGGTTCGATCAGGTCGATCACCTTTATACCCGTGTAAAGCACCTCCCTGGTAGTGGTCAGGCTTTCGAATTTGGGAGGCTCGCGGTGAATGGAATAGGTTTCGTTGTGCTTAATGGGACGGAGCCCGTCAATAGGCTGCCCGATCACGTTGAACAAACGGCCTTTTACATCCTCGCCCACCGGCATCGAAATAGGTTTGCCCATGTTCATGACCTTCATCCCGCGACGCAACCCATCAGTGGAATCCATGGCCACGGAACGGATGGTATTTTCGCCTATATCCTGTTCTGTTTCAAGTACTATGGTATGACCATCGGATTTGGTAACTTCAAGTGCGTCGTGAATGTTGGGGAGGGATTGTCCTTCATCGAACGTTACATCAACAACAGGGCCAATCACCTGTGAAATGACTCCTTCGCTTTTTTTGCTCATTGATAATGACTTAGAGTAAGTTTCCGAATTTAGTCAGCAAAGATAAAAATACTTACCACCACAGGATGCTAATTAACATTTTTTTGAATAAACCTGATAATAACGCGCTTCCCGCTATATACAGGTGTTTTTACCGGTGTTTCACGGCTGTTTTTTTCATCACTTTTTTACCTGATAAACGTCATACAAATTCATGACCTGCTCCTCTCCTGTTCGATGAAATATATTCTAAGTCATTAAAATTCCGTTAATTTTGTATTTTGCAACCATGAACAATTAATTTTGTCTATGAATGCATAAATTAAAGGAAAGGCATTAAAAACTTCAGAACAATGAAACCCATCATGTACATCGATAAATTTCCGTTTCCGGTAGTATTTACCCTGAAGCCCCTGCTGGAGTACTGGAATAATCTTTTGGACAGCAGTGATCCTTATTTGAAAGAATGCGCCCGGCATGTGCTGGAATTAACCGGGAAAGTGCCGGGAATTAAAACCGACGGCCTCGATCCGAAGGTGCTTCGCCGCTATCCCGTAGAAATGAAATACCTGCTATCTGGTATATTTTCGCCTTACCAGGCCGAACATGGGATTTTCGGTGCCAACGTGCCCTATCACCTGAATATGTTTTATACCACACCTTCGTTCGGCAAGCTCTTCGGAACCGATCCCAAACAAATAAACAATACAATTTTCGGCAAGAGCAACTCCAACTTTTATGGCCCAACCATTCATGCCTATACCTCCATCCTGAAGAAGTTCTATGATGTGGATGCCAGCTTCGATATTCCGCAGTTTCGCATCAATCATCATGATGAAGATTCAGGACTCATGAAATATTACACCACTTCCATCGATACCCGCTTTGTGAGCATCAGGCAAAACGGCGATCCGGTAGATTTAACAGAGGATGATATTTCGCGTTTGCTCGAGAATTATCACGATCTGAACCTCTGGCAGGAGTTGCTTCCCCCCGAACGTTTTGTGTTTGAAGGATTCGGTGTGTTTCAGGTTTCAGAAAATACCCACGAACTTGCGGTGGTAAGTATTCAGAATAAACTGCTCGACAAGGAATCGATCATAAACCGCGATAAACTGTCCAAAATCGAAATGCGGATCCGTTCCCTGCTCAGGCTGCCCGATGTACGGCTGGGCGTGGCCGTTTTCAACGAAGATCCGCGGTCGTTTTCGCTCTTCAGGCAAACCTGGCTTACGGTAATGAAAGATCCCATGGTGATATGCAATAATTATCAGACCTCGATATACGAAACAGCAGCCAGGCAGCTACATCCGCTGGTGGTGAACGACCTGGAAAGGCTGCCTGCGAGAACCATTATCGAAGAGACCCTGTACAGGGAGGGCCATCGCTCCATGCTTATTATACCACTGCATTACGAGGATAAACTTGTTGGTTTGCTCGAACTGGTTTCGCCAAGGACGGGAGAACTAAGTACCGGCGCACTGGTCAAAATGCAGGGCGTGCTAAGTGCTTTTGGAATTGCGGCCAAACGGCAGGCCCTCGAACTTGAAAACCAGATCAAGGCGCGGATGCAGGAAGAATTTACGGCAATACATCCATCGGTGGAATGGAAATTCAAGCAGGTGGCAACCGAAATGCTCAGCGCTCAGCTTGGCAACATGAAGATGAAAAAGAAACCCATCATTTTTCATGATGTGTACCCGCTCTACGGAGTATGCGATGTGAAATCTTCTTCTACCCTGCGGAATGATGCCATCCAAAACGATTTGCTCGAGCAGATGGAAGTGCTGAATCAGGTGATCGAACAGGTGCGGCGCGTCAAACCGCTCCCCATACTCGATCATCTGCGGTTCAACCTGAACAGTTTTCGTGAGGATATCGAAAGTGACCTTAGTACAGGCGATGAGGTAAATATCCTCGACTTTATCCGAAACGAAGTGGAGCCGGTTTTACGTCATCTCAGCCGGATGCGCGACGAACTGGAAGGCATCACCGCTGTTTATTTCGATATGCTCGATCCCGAACTGGGTGTGTTCTACAGGAAACGCAAACAGTTCGAGGAAAGCATGCGCATGATCAACGACGAGGTAGGAAGCCTGCTCGACAAGCGGGAAGAGGAAGCACAGCAGATGTTTCCCCATTATTTCGAAAAGTACCGTACCGATGGCATCGAGCACTCCATCTACATCGGGGATTCGCTTGTTGAAAATCATGATTTCGATTCGATCTATCTGAAAAACCTCCGCCTGTGGCAGCTCATCACCATGTGCGAAATTACGCGCACAACCCTGCGGCTCAAGCCGATGCTACCCATGCCATTGGAAACCACCCAACTCCTGCTGGTGCACGGCCAGCCTCTTGCCATCCGATTCCGTGAAGACGAGAAGAAATTCGACGTGGACGGCGCTTACAACCTCAGGTATGAAATCACCAAGAAGCGCATCGACAAGGCGCGGCTGAAAGGTAAGAGCGAGCGCATTGTACAGCCGGGCAAAATCGCCATCATCTACAGCCAGGAAGCCGAGAAACTTGAATACCTGAAATATCTGGAGTATATGGTGTCGCGCGGCTATCTCGACGTCAACATCGAGCACTGCGAACTTGAAAACCTTCAGGGAATCTATGGCCTGAAAGCGCTCA
>JBKHBQ010000148.1:0-9669 GCA_046542305.1 Bacteroidales bacterium | reverse complement strand
GGAAGTACCGATTATCACTTTCAATCCGGTGAAGACCATTAACGATCTGCTGAGGGAACAGCACCTGAACCCGTAGAAGGAAGAGAAGTTATTTGAAGAAAAGGTGAGAAGAAGGTCAAAGTGATTTACGATTGAAGATTAACGATTTTAGATTTAAGATGTTAGTCACATTCGGCGAAGCACCCGCCTGGATAAGCCGCAGGCGAGGCTGGTTTACTTCGCCGATCTATCTTCGAAGTGTTTCACTACTGCTTTTTTTTAAAACTGAAATCGCAAACTATTAATGTTCAATCTGAAATCAAAATTAAAAACAACCGCTTTGAAATGTTTAAAATGAACGATTGAAGATTAACGATTTTAGATTTAAGAAGTGTGCCAACGAAGTCAGAAATCGTTAATCGTTAATCTGAAATCAAAAAACAACAAACCACCGTTCGGCGAAGATCCAAATCAATTAAAACTAAATATAAAACAACCCTTAATGCAAAAGCCCCGGGTGAAAAGAAGTTTAAAACGATTTACGATTGAAGATAAACGGAGTCAGATTGAAGGTGTACGCCAACGAAATCTGAAATCGTAAATCGTTAATCGTTAATCTGAAATCAAAAACAACAAACCCCTCGGAAACAAGAACCTTGCAGACTGCAAAAAAGCCCCGGCCATCAAAATGACCGGGGCTTTCATAATAATCATTCACTAGTTACCTCTTTACATAAAAATCATCTTCATTTCCGTTATTCTCTCTTCTTTGCACGCACTGTGCGTCGATCACGGCCACCATCACCATGTTGATGATCTCCTGCACGCTGCTGCCCATCTGAAGGATGTGAACCGATTTATTGAGTCCGTTCAGTACCGGACCGATCACCTCGAACTTGCCCAGTTGCTGGAGCAGCTTATAGGCGATGTTGCCGGCCGTAAGGTACGGGAAGATAAGGGTATTGGCGGGGCCGCCGGTCAGTTTTGAGAACGGGAAGTTTTCTTCCATCAGTTCAGGATTCAGGGCCACATTGGCCTGCATTTCTCCGTCCACGATAAGGTTGGGATAATCGTGGTGCAGAATTTCCACCGCATCGCGCACCATATCCGGCACACGTCCGCGGTTGGAACCGAAGTTGGAGTAGGTGACCAGTGCCACCCTGGGTTCCACGTTAAGCTGGCGGATAGCATAAGCTGTCTGGAGGGTGATTTCCACCAGTTGCTCGGCCGTGGGGTTTTTATTTACAGTACAGTCGGCGAAGAAGATCGGGCCTTCTTTGGTGTTGATGATGTACATTCCTGACACCAGATTGGCATACGGTTTCCGCCCGATCACCTCGATGGCGGGACGGATGGTTTCAGGATAGTTGTTGGTAAGCCCCGACACCATGGCATCGGCATAACCCGCCTCCACCAGCATGGGTGCGAAATAGTTGCGGTGGTGCATCCTGTCGACAGCCGTGGAATAGGTAATTCCCTTGCGCTGGCGCTTATTGAACAGCACATGTGCAAATTGCTCGCGGCGGCCGGTTTCCTTGTCCGAACGCGGATCGACGATCTCCACGCCGTTAATCTCAAGGTCGTGCTGGCGAATCAGGTTTTTTATCTTCACTTCGCTGCCAAGCAATATAGGTGTAGCCAACTTTTGGTTCAGCACAAATTCGGCGGCTTTCAGCATTTTATAATTCTCGGCATCGGCAAAAACCACGCGTTTGGGATCTTCCATTGCCCTGAACCGAAGCTGACGAACAAGCGGATTGGTAATGCCCAGCTTTTTCACCAGATACTCGCGGTATGCATCCCAGTCGGTGATGGGTTTTCGAGCCACACCTGTATCCATGGCGGCCTGTGCCACGGCGGGTGCCAGACGTGTAATCAGCCTCGGATCGAAGGGTTTGGGAATGATGTATTCGCGGCCAAAGGAGAAATTGGTGGCATGGTAGGCCACGTTCACCTGCTCGGGTACCGGTTCAATGGCCAGATCGGCCAGGGCACGCGAGGCTGCCAGTTTCATCTCATCGTTGATGCGGGTAGCCCTCACATCGAGTGCGCCGCGGAAAATGAAAGGGAATCCGAGCACATTGTTGATCTGGTTGGGGTAATCCGAACGACCGGTGGCCATAATCACATCATCTCTCACCGACAGCGCCTCCTCATACATGATCTCCGGTATCGGGTTGGCCAGCGCAAATACAATGGGCTGTGCGTTCATCTTTTTCAGTAAATCCTTCTTGAGTACGCCGCCGGTGCTTAACCCCAGAAACATATCGGCCCCTTCGATGGCGTCTTCCAGGGTTTTCAATTCGGTGTCGATGGCAAACTGCTGCTTGATGGGGTTCAGGTCGGTACGATCAGTACTTAGCACACCACGGCTGTCGAGCATGATGATGTTTTCAGGTTTTGCCCCGAGTTTAATATACAGCCGGGTACATGAAATTGCCGACGCCCCTGCCCCGTTCACCACGATTTTCAGATCTTCGATTTTTTTCTTGTTGATCTTTAGTGCATTGATCAGCCCTGCTGCGGTGATGATGGCTGTTCCGTGCTGATCGTCGTGCATGATGGGGATGTCCACCGCCTCCTGGATCTTTTGTTCGATCTCAAAGCATTCGGGCGCCTTGATATCTTCGAGGTTGATGCCGCCGAAGGTAGGCGCGATGGCTATCACGGTATCGATAAACTTCTGCGGATCCTTCAGGTCGATCTCGATATCAAACACATCAATGTCCGCAAAGATTTTGAACAGCAGCCCCTTTCCTTCCATCACCGGTTTTCCGGCCATGGCTCCGATATCGCCCAGGCCAAGTACGGCGGTACCGTTTGAAATTACAGCCACAAGGTTGCCCTTCATGGTATACTTATAAACGTCTTCCGGATCATCCTTGATTTTCAGGCACGGATCGGCCACGCCGGGAGAATACGCCAGGGAAAGGTCCCTCTTGGTGGAGTAAGGTTTGGTGGGGATCACCTCCAGTTTCCCCGGACGTCCCTCGGCATGATAGGTCAGGGCGTCTTTTCTGAATAATTTGTCCATCATCATTAGATTAAATCATTTTTTTGTGAAAGGATTAACAGAAACAAATTTATGAAATAGTTGACACGGCAGGAAACTTATGTTCTTATTTCCAATGAGTTCAATTTGCTGCCATATTCCGAACAAACTGATTGTCAGTTTACATAAATTAAATTAGAATCTTTATAAATTTTAAACGATTACGGGGACAGGATTTTTGCCATGCGGGGTGAATCTTCCTGTTCTTTTCTTCGGTGCTGAGGGTAAAAACCATCCGGTAGTTTTCAGTAAATTGATTTACATTTGCCACCTTAAAAATCAGGCACAGCTATGATTGAATACCTAAAAGGAAAGCTGGTTGAAAAAAATCCGGCGTATCTTGTTCTGGAGAGCGGCGGCATGGGTTTTTTGCTGAACATCTCCCTGCAAACTTATATTGCCGTGAAAGACCTGGCTGAGGCAAAGTTGTTCACCCATCTGGCATTTAAAGTTGAGGCCACCACACCTACAGGATTCGTGCTTTATGGATTTTCCCAGGATGCGGAGCGGCAATTGTTCAGGCTGCTCATCTCGGTATCGGGGGTTGGAAACAGCACGGCCATGCTCATGCTCTCCTCGCTGGCCCCCGACAAGATCATCCAGGCCATACAGCAGGGCGAACTTTCGGTGCTGCGGGGTGTAAAAGGCATCGGAAACAAAACCGCACAGCGTATTATCGTTGACCTTCAGGACAAGATCGGAAGGGAACAGGTGGTTCCCGAATTTTTGGGAGGGGCGCACAATACACGTAAAGAAGAGGCGTTAATTGGTTTAACTACGCTGGGATTCGGAAAACCGCAGGCCGAAAAGGCCCTGCAAAAAATCCTGAAACAGGATCCGGATCTGAGTGTTGAGCAATTAATCAAGGAAGCACTAAAAATACTTTAAAAAATTATCTGGCTTTGAGATTCCTTCCGTAGTTTTTCGTTGGAATTATGAAATTGACTGTTATGGGAATTTATGAATCAGGAACACCGGCAAAACAGTCCTTCAGAGCCGCTTTTTGTGAAATCATTTGCAGTAAGTGACAAACCAGCATAAAGAAGCGATCTTTGAGACAACAGCTTACATACCTATCCATACTTACTTCTGTGGTCTTTATTTCCCTTACGGGATTGACCAATCCGCCCCATAAGCCAGAGCCGGGACTATTGCTGCTGGCTCCCCCGGACAGCATACCTACCGGTGATACGATCCAACTGATCTATCCTTTTCGCGATAACACGATCGACGCAACCCGCCAGCCCGACGAATCGCCGCTGTACCTGAAAGATCCTGCCAATGTGCAGTCGGAGGTGGTTTATGACCCCGACAACAACGAGTACATCATCAAGAGAAAAATAGGTGATTTCGATTACCGCACCCCCTATTCCATGCCGCTCGACGATTATCTTAAGTACGACCGGGAGCGTTCCATCAGGCAGTACTGGTCGGAACGGGCCCTGGCTTCAGGGGCCAATGCCAGGGGAGAAGGTATCATTCCGCAAATCTACATCGGCGGGGAGGCTTTCGAGCGCATTTTTGGTTCGAACACCGTCGACATCCGTCCGCAGGGTTCGGCAGAACTCACCTTTGGCGTGCTGGCCAACAGGCGAGATGATCCCACCCTCAATGTAAGGCAGCGAAATGTGGTGAACTTCGACTTTCAGCAACGCATTCAGATGAGCGTGCTTGCCAAGATC
Source organism: Bacteroidales bacterium (assembly GCA_046542305.1). Classification (GTDB taxonomy): domain Bacteria; phylum Bacteroidota; class Bacteroidia; order Bacteroidales; family 4484-276; genus JBKHBQ01. The sequence continues at coordinate 4,956 of JBKHBQ010000148.1, read as the reverse complement.
GGGGATAAGATCGAATTTCAAACCAACTACAATACCGAGGCCACTTTCGAATTCGAGAATAAGCTCAACCTGAAATACGAAGGCAAGGAAGACGAGATCATCCAGTTGATCGAAGCCGGAAATGTAACCCTGCCCCTGAACTCCACACTGATTACCGGTAGTCAGGCGCTGTTCGGGATCAAAACCAAACTGAAATTCGGACGCACCACCGTCACCACCGTGTATTCAGAGCAAAAAAGTGAAACATCCAACATTACCGTGCAGGGAGGGGCACAAACCAATACTTTTTCGCTGCGTTCGGATGAGTACGAAGAAAACAAGCACTTCCTGCTCGGACAGTATTTTTACCAGAATTATGATTCGGCACTGGCCGATCTGCCAATTATACGCTCCAACGTAAACATTACCAAGATCGAGGTATGGGTAACCAACATCGGCGCTGCCGTAACGGAAAACAGGAACATTGTGGCTTTCCAGGATCTTGGAGAGCGCAATCCATACAATGATCAGATCGATCCCGGCACAAGCGGATTTCCCGATATGTACGGCTCCAACGATCTGATGCAGCAGCTACAGCCTTACATGCCCCGCATCAGAGACATCAATTCGGTATCCAATGTACTTACCGGCCCGCCATTCATGTTCGAATCGGGCATCGATTTCGTAAATGTAGAAAACGCAAGGAAGCTTAACTCCAACGAATTTTCCTTCAACAGCAAAATGGGCTTTATTTCGCTCAATACCACCCTCAACTCCGATCAGACCCTTGCGGTAGCATACCAGTATAATGTGATCGGCGACACCACAATTTATCAGGTGGGTGAATTTTCCGACCAGGGCATCGATCCGCCCGATGTGCTGGTGGTAAAGCTGCTGAAAAGCACCACCGTCAACACCAACATCCCCATGTGGGATTTGATGATGAAAAACGTATATGCCATCGGGGCGTACCAGGTGCAACGCGACGACTTTATCCTGAACATTCTTTATTCGGGCAACGAAAACGGTGTCCCCACCAGCTATCTGTCGGATGCTGGCAACGCCAGCGGTATTCCGCTGATCAGGGTCCTGAATTTCGACAACCTCGATCCGCAGCTCAATCCGCCACACGACGGGATTTTCGACTTTATCGACAATGCCGCCACCCAGGGCGGGACCATCCAATCTTCGAACGGGCGCATTTACTTTACCACCCTGGAGCCTTTCGGCAGGTACCTGCGATCGAAAATCGGCAACGATGAGATTGCGGACGAATTTGCCTACGATTCGCTGTATACCCTCACCAAGAACGGGGCACAGCAATATCCGGAGAAAAACAAATTCATTCTGGAAGGTTTTTATAAATCCTCCTCCGGGTCGGAAATATCGCTCAATGCGCTGAACGTGCCGCAGGGTTCGGTAACGGTGACTGCCGGCGGGGTGCCACTGGAAGAAAACATCGACTTTACCGTGGATTATACCCTCGGCAGGGTAAAGATCATCAACGAAGGCGTACTGAACTCCGGAACGCCCATCAATATCTCGCTGGAAAGCCAGTCGTTTTTCAATATCCAGACCAAGCGACTGATGGGTACCCACATCGACCACAGGGTAAACGAAAATTTCAACATCGGAGCCACCATCCTGAACCTGACCGAACGCCCGCTGACGCAAAAAGTAAATTACGGCGACGATCCTATCTCCAATACCATCTGGGGGATGGACTTTGCCTACCAGACAAAATCGCGGTTTATTACAAAAATGGTAGACCTGCTTCCTTTTATCAAAACCAAGGAAGAATCGCGGGTGACCTTCGACGGGGAATTTGCCCATTTCATCCCCGGACATTCCAAGGTGATCGGCCAAACCGGCACCTCCTACATCGACGATTTCGAGGGCAGCAAATCCACCATCGATCTGAAAAGCACGGCATTCTGGTATCTGGCCAGTACGCCGCAAAAACAAACCACCGCGGGGATGTTTCCCGAAGCCGCACCCAACACCGGAAGAGAATACGGCTACAACCGGGCGAAACTGGCCTGGTATATCATCGACCCGCTGTTTTACGATGAAACCGGAAACCTGCGTCCGCCCAACGTGGATCTGAACGAATTGTCGAACCACCTTGTGCGCCAGGTACTCGAAACGGAGGTGTTCCCCAACAAGGATGTACCCAACGGCATCCCCACCAATATCCCGATCCTCAACCTGGCCTTTTATCCCTCGGAGCGCGGGCCCTACAACTACGATGTGGAAGGTGTGCCCGGAATTTCAGCCGGTATTAACCAGGACGGAACGCTGCGCGAACCCGAATCACGCTGGGGCGGGATCATGCGCAAAATCGAAAGCACCGACTTCGAGGCCACCAACGTGGAATATATTGAATTCTGGATGATGGATCCGTTTACGGCAGATGAAAACAACAAGGGTGAACTATATTTCAACCTGGGTGATATCTCCGAAGACATTTTACGGGATTCGCGGAAATCGTACGAAAACGGCCTGCCTACATCTTCCGAGGTGGAAAATGTTGACACCACCATTTGGGGCCGCGTGCCCACCCTGCAGGCGCTGGTGGAGAACTTCAGCAATGAGGCCGATTCGCGGCAGTATCAGGACGTGGGTTATGACGGCCTGAGCGACCAGGATGAGCTTTCATTTTTCGATCCGCTCTACCTGGAACGCATCGCCAATACCTACGGCACCTCATCCGAAGCTTATCTGAAGGCCCAGCAGGATCCGTCGAACGACAACTACCACTACTTCAGGGGATCTGATTACGACCAGGATCCGCTCTACTCGAGCATCCTCGAAAGGTATAAACAATACAACGGCCAGGAAGGCAACTCGCCAACGGACGCGCAAAACCCGGAAAATTATCCCACGTCAGCCACTTCACTGCCCAACGTGGAGGACATCAACCGCGACAACACCCTGAGCGAATCCGAGCGTTACTTCCAGTATAAAGTGGAACTTGATCCCACAAACATGGAAGTGGGTCAGAATTACATCACCGATATTTACAACGCCCAGGGCATCAGGCTGCCAAACGGCCAGGTGGGCGAGGTGAAATGGTACCAGTTTAAAATTCCGGTACGCGATCCCGATAAGATCGTGGGCGGCATTCAGGACTTCCAGTCGATCCGCTTTATGCGTATGTTCATGAAGGGCTTCGAGCGTCCGATGGTGCTGCGATTCGCCACCCTCGAGCTTGTGCGCGGCGAATGGCGCCGGTATCGCTACGACCTGCTGTCGCCGGGCGAATACATCCCCAATGACGTGCAAAGCGAAACTTCCTTCGACATCCTATCGGTAAATATCGAGGAAAACGGAAAACGCACGCCCATTCCTTACGTGATCCCACCGGGCATCGAGCGCGAGATCAACCTGGGAACCACTAACCTGCAACAGCTCAATGAACAGTCGATGGTGCTGCGTGTGTGCAACCTTCTCGACGGGGATGCACGCGGCGCTTACAAAACCACCGATTTCGACTTCCGCGAATACGGCAAGCTGGAAATGTATGTTCATGCCGAAAAGCTGATAGAGGACCAGGACCTTGAATACGGCGATCTGAGCATCTTTGTGCGAATCGGGGCCGACCTCACCGAGAATTATTACGAATACGAGGTTCCGCTTACCTTTACGCCATGGTTTACTTCGTCGTCGGATCCGGAAGCCATCTGGCCCGAAGAAAACAGGCTGAGCATCGACCTGGAAAGGCTGGTGCAGTTCAAACTGGAACGAAATGAACAGATGCGGCAGCCCGGCTCCGGTATCAGCTTTTCCATGCCTTACTTCACCTACGATGGCCCGAATAAGGTAACCATTCTGGGTAGCCCGAGCATCAGCGATGTGAAAGCCATCATGATCGGGGTGAGAAATCCCAAGAAAACGACCTTTAACAGCAACGACGACGGCGAAAGCAAATGTGCGGAGATCTGGGTGAATGAGCTGCGCCTCACCGATTTTAACAACAGCGGCGGACTTGCAGCCACCGCACGCATCAAGACCGACCTGGCCGACCTGGGCAATATGACCCTGTCGGGGTTGTACAGTACGCCCGGCTACGGAAGCATTGAAAAGAAGACCAACGAGCGCTCGAGGGAGTTTGTCCAGAATTTCGATTTCTCTACCAACCTGGAGCTGGGTAAATTCTTCCCCGAAAAATTCGGCATCCGCATCCCGATGCACTTCGACTATTCCGAATCGAAGCTTATCCCGAAATATAACCAGCTCGATCCCGATATCCTCCTGAAGGACGACCTCGACACCTATAATCCTGTGGACCGGGATTCGATCAAAGCGCTCAACGAAGATCTCATCATGCGCAAAAACATCAATTTCATCAATGTGCGCAAAGACCGGACAGGCGCCTCGGCAAAGAGCCATTTTTACGATGTCGAAAACTGGGATTTCAGTTTCTCGTATTCGGAGATTTACGCCCGAAACGTCGACATCGAATACGATATGCAGAAAAAGTACCAGGGCGGCATTGGTTATAATTTCAACAACAACCCGAAAAACTACAAACCTTTCAGCAACTGGAACATATTTAAGGGTAAGGCCTTTTCGCTAATCAAGGATTTCAACTTTTACCTGATGCCCAAGCTGTTCTCGTTACGTACCGACATGAACCGCGAGTACAGCAAACGGCTGCTGCGCAACAAGAGCCAGTACGAGGTGATCATCGAACCCACCTATCTGAAAAAATGGGACTGGTCGCGTAACTACGACCTGAAGTGGGATCTGGCCACATCGCTGCGGCTGGATTACCAGGCCAACGTGCTGGCATATATCGATGAAATGCCGGGCGGCATCGAAAAAGACGATCCGGAATACGACATCAAGAAAGAACAGGTGCGTGAAGAAATTCTTGGACTGGGCACCAAAAATACCTTCAGCCACAATCTCGGCGTCAACTATTCGATTCCGATCAACAAAGTGCCACTGCTCGACTGGGTGAGCGCCACCGCA
>JBKHBQ010000147.1:0-9681 GCA_046542305.1 Bacteroidales bacterium | reverse complement strand
TCATCGGAAGCATTGATCAGGGTGGCGCCGATGTGGTTGTTGTCATTCACCCATTTCCAGTCTTTTTCGATATTGGCCGCATTAACCACCAACAGAAAATTCTCCTCATCCATCCGGTAAACCAGCAGGTCGTCCACAATACCGCCCTTGTCGTTGGGAAAGCAGGAATACTGCACCTTGCCATTGGTAAGGGCTGCTACATCATTGGAAGTAAGTTTCTGAACATATTCGAAAGCTTTGGGGCCTTTCACCCAAAACTCGCCCATATGCGACACATCGAAAACCCCCACTTTTGTTCTTACCGTTTCATGTTCCACATTCACTCCTTCGTATTGCACCGGCATATTAAACCCCGCAAAAGGAACGATTTTAGCGCCCAGCGCCTCATGCATTTTTATAAAAGCCGTATTTTTCATGATGCGTGAAAAAGTTTATCATTTTGAATTAGCCGCAAAAGTAAGTTTTTGAAGCAAAACATGGGAATTTTTTCAATATTTCTTTAAACGCAAAAACCCCCAACGACAAGCTGCGGGTTTTTGTACCGGAATTCCGGGGAAATCATTTTTTCACTACTTCATTCACCAGGCGTGCGGCATCTTCCAGCGCAATGGCCGAGTGCACCTTGAGGCCCGATTTGTCGATGAGTTCCTTGCCTTCTTCGGCATTGGTTCCCTGAAGCCTGACGATGATCGGGACATTGATGTCGCCGATATTTTTGTAGGCATCCACGATCCCCTGGGCCACGCGGTCGCAGCGAACGATGCCGCCGAATATATTCACCAGAATAGCTTTTACGTTCGGATCTTTCAGGATAATGCGGAAAGCCTCCTCCACCCTTTTGGCGCTTGCTGTACCGCCCACATCGAGGAAATTGGCCGGGTCGCCGCCCGACATTTTGATCATGTCCATGGTGGCCATAGCCAGTCCGGCACCGTTCACCATGCACCCCACATTCCCGTCGAGTTTCACGTAGTTCAGGTCGTAGCGGCTGGCTTCCACCTCAATGGGATCTTCTTCGGTAAGATCGCGCATCTGCGCAATGTCTGCATGCCGGAACAGCGAATTGTTGTCGATACTAACCTTGCAGTCCACGGCAAAGATCTGGTCGTCGGAAGTTTTCACCACCGGATTGATCTCGAACAACGAAGCGTCGCTGCCCAAATAGGCATCATTAAGCGCCATGGCAAACCTTACCATGCTTTTGAATGCCTTTCCGCTAAGTCCGAGGTTGAAAGCGATGCGGCGGGCCTGAAATCCCTGCAGGCCGACTGCGGGATCTACCACTTCGGTAAATATCTGATCCGGGGTTTCTTCGGCCACTTTTTCGATGTCCATTCCGCCGCGCGGGGAATACATGATCATATTGCGGCCAAGGCTCCGGTTTAGCAGCACACTCATATAGTATTCCTGAACTTCCGACGGGCCGGGGTAATAAATATCCTGTTGGATCAGCACCTTACGCACGAGTTTTCCTTCGGGCGGTGTTTGCGGGGTAACGAGGTGCATTCCGATGATCTTATCGGTTAGCTGCTCCACCTCGGTCAGGCTTTTTGCCAGTTTCACGCCGCCACCTTTTCCTCGGCCGCCGGCATGGATCTGGGCTTTTACCACCCACATCTTCGTACCTGTTTGTTTTTGTAAGGTTTTGGCCGCCTCAACTGCCTGCTCGGGCGATTCGGCTACAATGCCTTCAGGAACAGCAACTCCGAAACGCTTGAGGATCGATTTTCCCTGGTACTCGTGTAAATTCATGCCTTTATAATCAAATTAAATTTCACGCCTAAATAATTGACGGCAAAATTATTATTTTTAAGTTTCGCAGAAAATTGACCAAGGGCATACTAAACCTGCTATTCCCACGCTTAAATGATGAACATTTTGCTCCAATCTTAGTTAAATCAGTATTTTTGCAGCAATATTTTCGGAATGAGGAAGCAGGCATTTTTAACAATTTTTACAGTTTTGCTGACCATCATGGTTGGTGCCATGACCAAGAACCCTAATCAGGTAGCTCAGGCCGTGCGAACCGAAAACCCTCCAAAAATTGACGGCATTCTCAATGATGCCTGCTGGAACGAAGCCCACCTGATCACCGGATTCCATCAATACGATCCTGATTATGGCAGGTCTGCCTCACAAAATACCTACGTGTACATTGTGTACGATAACGAAGCCATTTATATCGGTGCAATGATGCATGATACCGCACCCGACAGCATCCTTACCCAACTGGGCAACCGGGACGACAGCGGACTTAATGCCGACTGGTTTGGTGTACAGTTCGATACCTATTTCAATCAGCTCGACGGATACACCTTCCGCCTAACCGCTTCCGGTGTTCAGATCGACAGCCGAACCAGCGACTGGACTTACGACGGGGTATGGGAAAGTGATACCAAGATCACCGATGACGGCTGGATAGCAGAAATGAAGATTCCGTATTCCGCCATTCGTTTTCCGAAAAAAAGCAGACAAACCTGGGGGCTTCAGATACAGCGGTACATCCGGCGCAACCGTGAACACAGCCAATGGGCGCTGGGTGTAAAAGGTGCCCCTAATCAACTGGTGTATTGGGGAACGCTGCAGGGGCTGAGCCACATTAAGCCGCCGCTGAGGCTCTCGGTAACTCCCTATTTCTCCATTTCGGGACAGCACGACGAAAGCATTGAAGATGCCGACGCCAGAAGTTCATATTCCTTCGGCGGCGGTGCCGACCTGAAATATGGCATTAACGAAAGCTTTACGCTCGACATGACCCTGTTTCCTGATTTCAGCCAGGTGAAGTCGGACAACAAGGTAAAAAACCTGAGTGCATTCGAAACCGTTTATTCCGAGCAAAGGCCTTTTTTCCAGGAAGCGATGGATCTTTTCAAAAAAGGCGGCCTGTTCTATTCCAGAAGAATCGGGGGCACACCTGAAGAATTCGGCTCGGTACCCGACCTAATGGACAGCACCGAAACCATCATCGAAAACCCGGCGCAGGCCAAGCTGCTGAATGCCACCAAGATCTCAGGCAGAAACAACAAGGGAACCGCCATCGGATTTCTGAATGCCATTACCAACAACACTTATGCAGTGGTGGAAGACCGGGAAGGAAACCGCCGTAAAATCCTTACCGACCCTTTTACCAACTACAATATCGTGGTTTTTGATCAGGCGCTTAAAAACAATTCATCCGCTTACGCAATAAATACGAGCGTATTGAGATCGAAAAAATATGATGATGCCAACGTAACCGGAGCGGGTTTCAACCTGCTGAACAGGGAGAATACATACCGCATCAACATGTCGGGCGCTTTAAGCCATGTAATTGATTACAGCAATGAAAACCTGAAGTACAAGCCAAAACGCGGCTATAAGTATTATGCTACGGTAGGAAAGGTGAGCGGGAATTTTCAGTGGGATCTTTACCGCAGTGTGATGGACGACCAATTTGATGATAACGACCTCGGCATCACCCATCGCAACGACTTTGTTGAGAACGGCATCAACCTCGATTATTTTATCTTCGAGCCATTCTGGAGGTTCAGGAGTTTCAGAACCTATATCCGGGCGAATCGCGAAACCAGCTACACAACCCATAAAAACCTGAACACAATGGTCAGGTACGGCATGAATGCCACCTTCAGGAGTTACATGAGCAGTTGGTTCAGCGTGAACTATTCTGCTTTCGAGCGGTACGATTACTATGACCCGCGTGAAGAAGGGAGATTTGTGATCAGGCCCGGCTATGCCAATTTGTCGTTGGGCTTTTCGTCGGATTACCGCAAACCGCTGGCTCTCGACGGAAACATCTGGATGGGATACGACTGGGACGGATACAGGGGTCGCTCGCTGTCGGTCAGCCCGAGGTTCAGGGTGAGCGATAAGCTGAATTTTGATTACCGTTTCGAAACATCCATCACCGACAACAGCCGCGGGTATGCCGACCAGGATTCAACCGGTACGATCATTTACGGAAACCGCAACCTGCAGTCGTACGAAAATGTGCTGTCGGGAAAGTACATGTTCAAAAACAACCTCTCGCTGAGCCTTTGGATGCGGCACTACTGGTACAAAGGCATTTACGATCAATACTTTAACCTGACCGATGATGGATGGCTGGTGGAAAACAGTTTTTACGACGAAAACAACGATTTCAATTTCAACACTTTTAATCTCGACCTGGTACTCAACTGGGAATTTGCCCCCGGCAGCAACCTGAGCGTGGTGTGGAAGAATTCGATCCTGCATGAGGATGAAATGATCATCGACGGATTTCTCGACAATTTCAACCAGACGCTGCAGTCGGATCAGCTCAACCAGATTTCCGTAAAAGTCCTGTACTACCTCGATTATCAATCGGCATTCAGAAATAAAGGCTAAACCGAACCTGCACTCACTGCCTTTATCCGTTTTATGTACATTTGCCTAAAAATTCCGCATGATACGCGCAGAAAACATACATAAGTCATACGGCAGTCTTCATGTGCTCAAAGGGATTGACCTGGAAATCGCCAAAGGCGAGATCATCTCGATCGTGGGAGCCTCGGGCGCAGGCAAATCCACGCTGCTTCACATTCTGGGCACCCTCGACCGCGCCAATCGCGGCAGCATAGCATACAACGATCAGCAAATAGAAAAGCTGTCGGAAAGAAAACTGTCGGATTTCAGGAACCGCGAAATCGGTTTTGTTTTTCAATTTCATCACCTGCTTCCCGAGTTTACAGCCGTCGAAAATGTGTGCATCCCTGCTTTTATTGCAGGGCAGTCGCGCGCGAAAGCCGAGAAACGGGCCATCGATTTGCTAAGCTACCTGAACCTGAGCGATCGCCTGGAGCACAAACCCGCCGAGCTTTCGGGCGGAGAGCAGCAACGGCTGGCCGTGGCACGCGCACTGATCAACGAACCTTCTGTAATTTTGGCCGACGAACCATCGGGCAACCTCGATTCGAAATCGGCCGTGGAACTGCACCGGTTGTTTTTCGACCTGCGCGAGCGGTTCAACCAGACCTTTGTGATCGTAACCCACAACACCGAACTGGCCGATATGGCCGATCGCAAGCTGACCATTGTCGATGGAAAAATCCTGCGGTAAGTGTTCTACGGATTAAATTCCAGTACCTCCACCTTCTTTATTTTCCTGCTTTTCAGCTTGCCTGCTTCTTTTCCGGCTTCAGATTTCTGCTGGAAATAATTGGTGAAAATGTAGTAAGACCCGCTGTAGTCGTCGATGCCGATATAGGTGCTGATGCCCATTTCCCTGAATATCTTCATTACCGTTAGCGCGTCGGTGAGGTTTTGCTCATGCCCCACGATCACATAAAATCTTCCGGGGATCATTTCGTGCATGGCATCGGCATTGCCGCCGATATTGAAATCAGGGAGTTGTTCGGCGGCATCTTCTTTTCCGGTTTTCACATTTTCGTAAAGCTCGCCCGAGAGCACCCTGATCTTCTGAATTTGTTTCTTCTTCTCATGATCATCCGCAGGTCCGGCTTTTTTGATGTTGACTTTCCGGCTTTGCTCCACCACATTAAAGATCACCGGATTGCCGGTGGAATCCGTAAGCACGGCAGGAATATCATTTTGTAAAATCCTGAAGCTGTTGCCAAACACATTTTCCATCCTCAGGTAGTAGGTCATGCCACCCGGCGCAAAAAGCACAAACCGGCCCTGCTCGTCGGTGAAAGCCGAATAAATATTGCCCTCGTTATTATAGGCAGTTACGCGGATGTTTTTCAAATCCACGGCTTGTTCATCCTTTGACAGGAATTTTCTTCGTTTTACGATGATTTGCCCGACGATTTTGTTGGCTTTCTGGAAGGGAATTTCATAGGTATGGTTCTGCAGCAACTCAACCTTTTCCACCGTTTGATTCACATAAAAATATTCCTTCAGTTCCGAAAGCGGTGTGATGAACACATCATAAAATCCTTTGGGAACCCGATTGAAGATCGAGTATCCGCTTTCGTTCGACAGCAGGGTAATGTCTACCGGAAGGCTTTCGCGCACATCCCGGTCGGGTGAGCTGGTAAGGAGGATACGCGTTTTAACAAAGGGAATTCCCTGTTCGCCTTCATCGCGTATTCCATTTCCATTATCGTCCTGAAACACCTGCACCTTCAGCCTGACGAGTTCTTTACGGTCGATATCCTTATCCGATCTGCCCCACCTTTTCTTTACGGCAACTTCAAGGTAAAAAAATGAGTTTTGATAGGCACGTTCGTTGTAAACCTGACGTGTGAAATTGTAGGTGCCGCCGAAAACCACATACCAGTCTCTGAATGTATAGGTTTCCACGCGCGGATTGATGTTCAGGGAGGAATACTCCATATCGATCCGGTGGGTGAAGTTGGCAAAAAGCGATACCGACACCATCCCGCTCAGGTAATTTTTGATTATATACGGCGAAATATTGACGGAATTATTGCCGGCATCCAGCGCATATTGGTACAGGCCCGTGTTAACCATCGGCCCGTAATCGTAGGCAAATCTCAGCCCGTAACCATTGGTGGCGTAATCGCCCAGCAGGTGAAAATCGTAGTGCTCGCGGGTTTGCTTACCGGTATTGCCGTCCATTTCGCGGCTCAGTCCTCCTTTGATGCTGACGCTGAGATTTCTTCCAAAAAAACCGCGGTACTCAAGCCTGTATTTTTTTATATCGAAATTCTTGCTTTCGCCCAGCCCGACAAGCGGATTTCGCGATTTGTAATGTTCCACACTGGGCCCGAACGACCAGCGATAGTTTTGCAGGGCATTGGAATGGTAAAGCAGGTTGATGTACTGATCGTGCAGTTTGATTTCCGGAAGCTCGGCGCCCTCCTCATTCCTGATAAAATAATCTTTTGAACTGTTGAGGTAATATATGGAAAAATATCTTTTGCGCTGATCCAGGTAATATTTGGTTCGTCCGCTAAAAGTGAGCAGCCCCATCTGTGGCCCGGGAATTTCCGGTGACCCCCAGGTGTTGTTGATCTGTAAGGTAAACCGTTTGCCGAAAATCCCCGAATACTGCAGGTCGTATGCCACACCGGCCAGGGTATATTCCTTTACTTTGCTGTGGCTTTCATAATAGCTGTATGCTGTAGCCGCCATCCGGTGATTTTTGTGCAGCATGATTTCCGGAATCCGGTGCATGAACGATCCCGTGTTTACCTTCCTGTTGATGTCCACGTCGTAAGCTACGGCAGTATTCATGCGAAAATCATTTTTTTCATAATTGTATCCCAGCGCCACACTGGTTTTAGGCTCAACATATCCGAGGCTTGCATATCCCAGCAGTTTACCCGAAGGGCTGAGTTGTATTTCGTTGGAAAACATCAGGCAATTGCGGCTGTAAAGATTGCGCCCCAGGTTGGAACTGAAAGCTCCCAGACCTACGTTCAGCGAATTTCGCGAATACAAAAACTGATAATAGGAATTCCCGATGATGTTTTCGGATTGGGTCAGATCGTGGTAGGTGAAATTGTAGCTTAATTTTCCGCGGTTATCGAAATCGGCCAGGCCGCGGGCTTTGATGTATGGAAGCATTTCGTTGTTGCGGGTAAAGGTACGCAGCCCCACTTCGGCCTCGTGCGGCAGGTTTTTATTTACATGAACGGGTGAATAGGTATCGTCATATTTTTCAAGAATGATGGCACGGTAGAGGGTTTTTCCCCTGGCCGTAGCCAGCACCTGAATTCTGCTGATATCGAAAATCCTTTCTTTATCTTTGATATAGGACGCGCTGAAGTATAAAACGGAATCGCTGTGCGCCGGAATGGTCATCTCACGGATCAGGCCGTAATCGCCGATGCTTTCCACCGTCAGCTTTTTATCGGGTTTAATCTCGATGTGGACCGTTTCCGCTGTATTCCCCTGGTTTTGCACCACAATTTCGAAATCCGCCTTGTTCATTCGCGGATAGAAATAAAACCGGCGACCGGGCACCGTCACATCCCATTTGTGAAAGGGTTGGGCCTTTACCACAAATGCGGCTTCAGTGAGCAATTTATTATTTTTCGAAAAAGCCTGAAATACCACCTCGTGTTCTACCTCGGCCTGGGCTTCGGATGGCATTCTGAGGCTAAAAGGCAGCGACAGCGTATCGCGGGGAGGCACTACGGCCTGCTGAAAAGCGGTACTGAAAACAGCCCAGCCATCCGGAACATTCAACAGCGGCTTTATGGCCACCGAATCCTCCGAAAGATTGAACACCCTGATGATGTTAAATCCCAATCCGTCGTTTTTCTGAACCATCTGCTTCTTTACGAAGGCTGCGCCCACAATGGGATTTTGCTGTGCAAAAGCAATATTAACAAGGAGCATACCCACCGACAACAGCATTAACCGGAAGAGCAGACCTAAATTTGTCCATCTCCGGTTTCCGTTTCCGGGCATCCGATCACGGGTCAGCATCTTCATTTCCTTGTACGGCTTTTGGTTATTTTCCGGCATTACCCGGAAATACGGAAATGAGCATACAATAGGCGGGACTTGCGGCGTTAGAAAGCAAATACCAGAACAGCAGTGAAAACACTAACCATCTGGTAATTTGCTTCTTAACACCACCATCTCTTCCGACATCCATGCAGTGCGCCCTGCATGAGCAGAAAAGATGAACCAAATAAGCCGGAAACCAATGAAAATGAAGGATTACTTCCTCATTTCTTTTTTTTCACCTCACTCCCTGCCGAGTAGCCCGGTGTGACGGGCATGGTTCCCGAAATTTCCGGCAGAGGCTCATCCTTCACCTGTGGTTCCACAGGTTCGGGTAAACTGACTGAATTTCCCGTCACGTGGCTTTCGGAAAGTGTGATATAAAACCTTCCCACAAAGTGATCCTCGTGAATGTTAAGATGGGAAAATTCGCGCATTTTTACCAGATCTTCCTCAAAATTGAATTGCCACCTGAGCACAAAGGAATTGCGGCTCGATCCGCCGATGTTGTTTCTCCGCCCGCTGGCCAGCACCACATTCTTTCTTTCGGTAAGCGGCAGGAGCGTATCCCTGGTTTTGTTGGCAATATTCGAGAATGGCCCGTTGTCCCAGTTTTTGCCAAGATTTTCGATATAATAACTGACAAAATCAATGGGAATGGTTTGCGATGGATCGTTCACCCCTCTGAAAAAGCCATCCACAGCCGTAATGCTAAGTTGCCAGTTGCTCGTGGATTCAACGCTAAATCTAACATCCGTGGGATATTGGGTGATCTGGTACAGATTATCGTTTACTTTTTTAAGCCCGAATTCTATTTTAACCTCAGGGTCAACATTCAGAGTCAAAATCGATTCCAGGTGCGCAGACACATGGGTTTCCATGTAAAACTCCTGTGCCAGCGCCCTTTGCATCACCATACAAAAGATGATGGAAATAAATAATGATATTTTTTGAATGGCCCTGCTCATTTCCGTAAAATTAAATGAAAAAAGGGAATGTTGCCCTAGCACAGCATTCCCTTTATTTCGTCCCCTTCTTTAAGTTATTGTTTATACCGGTTTTTGTTTATCTTTTATGCTTTAAAAAGTCGATAGGGTTGTGCTGTTACTGTGCTGTAACGGTAAGGGTAACAGTAGTGGTAAATGTTCCGATGTTGGCGATGGTTCCGTCAGACAACTGTTCGAAAATACTGGCCGGGTTCATGGTATTTTCCATGCTACCCATGGCCCAGTTCAGAGTGAACGCGTTGTCGGAAGCATCACCGCTGTTGGCAGAACCACC
>JBKHBQ010000146.1:0-9687 GCA_046542305.1 Bacteroidales bacterium | reverse complement strand
CACGAAGGCATTGCATGTTACATGGAAACCTGGATGTCGGGAGGTCTTGGAAGGGCGCTTGGCGCCTACGACGAAATGTATTTCAGAAGCATGGTAAAGGATCATGAGCCAATTTATTCCGTGGTAGGCCTCGACACCGAAGGAACCACCATCGATTTTCAGGTGGGCGCCAATGCGTACCTTTACGGAACGAGGTTCGTAACCTACCTGGCGCAGGCTTATGGCAACAATAAGGTGAGGGAATTGTACGCGCGAACCGACAGCAGCAGGGTTTTTTATGCCGCACAGTTTCGCCAGGTATATGGCAAATCGGTTTATGATGCCTGGGCCGAATGGACTGAATTCGAACGGCAGTTTCAGAAAAATAACCTGGAAAAGATACGCCGGTATCCGGTCACGGACTTCACTCCGGTCACGGAGGAACCCTTGGGGAGTTTTTCCAATATCGGCTATGATGCTGCCGGAAAGAAGGTGTATGCCGCCGTGAACCATCCGGGAGAAATATCGCAGGTGGCTGAACTCGATCTGAAAACAGGTAAACTCAGAAAGATCGCCACGCTTGATTCGCCGATGCTGTATTCGGTGACCTTTCTGGCTTACGATCCGCAGGGAAAAAGGGTTTTTGTGAGTGAGCAAAACAACAAATACCGCAGTCTCGTGCAGATTGATGTGAAGTCGGGACGCAAAAAGAAACTGATAGGACTCTCCCGGACCGGCAACCTGGTTATTAATCCTGCTGACCGGTCGCTTTGGGGAATAAAACACGATAACGGTTATGCTACCCTGGTTAAAATCCCGGAGCCGTATCAGAATGTTCTTCCCATGTACACCGCGGAATTCGGACGCTCGCTGCTCGATCCTGCCGTTTCCAATGACGGAAAAATGCTGGTAGCCACACTCACGGGCATCAGGGGCGAACAGTCCCTGGTTTTGTTCGATCTGGAGAAACTCGAAGCGGGTGTAAAGGAGCACAAAACTGTTTTTATGCTTGAAGACAACACGCTCACGCAGTTCCGGTTTTCGGCCGATGACAGAAGCCTGATCGGCTGCTCGTATTATACGGGCGTTTCCAATATCTGGCGGATTACACTGGAGGATAAACGCTTCGAACTGCTCTCGAACGATGAAACCGGGCTGTTCATGCCCCAGCAGATCGGCGAGGATTCGCTCTTCGTGCTGCAGTTTCACAGGCATGGCATGTTGCCCGGAATCATTCCCGTCCGGGTGATCGAAGATGCCAATGCCATCGATTACCTTGGAAACGCGGTGGTGGAGCGAAGCCCGGAAGTGATTGGCTATTCCCTTCCGCCGGCTTCCGTGGTGAACCTTGATTCGCTGAAGATCGCAGAGGCGCCTTATATTGCCATAAATAATATGTCGCTGTCGGGCGCCTACCCAAACATTGCCGGATACAAAAATACCATCAGCCTGGGCTATCGGATGAACTGGCGCGACCGGATCGGGCTCTCGAATGTGAACCTGTTTGTTGCCGGTTCGCCCTGGAGTCCTTATCCCGATAAGCAAAAGCTTCATCTTCAGTTGCGGTGGGATTACTGGCTCTGGACCTTTCATGCGGCTTACAACGAAACCAATTTCTACGATCTTTTCGGCCCGACCAGGCGCAGCAGGGCGGGGTATTCGGTGGGCATAAATCATCACAAGTTGTTTGCACGGCGTGATCCGTTCAAGTGGCATTACGGTTTTGGCATTACGCACTATGGCGACCTGGAGGTACTGCCAGGATTTCAGAACATCGAAACGCCCATCAGGAATTTTCAGAGCTTTCATGCTGAAACCGGATTTTCGAAGCTGAGGCGCAGCCTGGGCGGTGTGGACGATGAAAGGGGCTATGCCTGGAACCTCACAGCCTACAGTTATTATGCCGGCGGGAGCCTGTATCCGTCGCTGATTTCGGAACAAAGTGCTGGATTTCTGCTGCCGTTTATGCGAAACACCTGTTTCTGGCTGCGCAACAGTATTGGTCAGGCTTTTGGTAAACGGGAATCATCGTTCTCGAATTTTTACTTTGGCGGGTTCCGCAACAACTATGTCGACTGGCAGCCTCCCGCCCAGTACCGCAAGGTGCCGGCTTTTCCGGGGGCGGATATCGACGCCCTCGGCGGACATAATTTCATCAAAACCATGGGCGAACTGAACCTGCGGCCCTTAAGGCTTCGGGGCGCCGGAACCACATGGATTTATCCCACCTATATCAGAACCTCCTTCTTCGGTACGCACCTGATGCTGGATCCGGATTTGGAGGCACAACGCCGCCATGTGTTCAATACAGGCATTCAGATCGACATCGAGGTGGTGCTTTTCTCGTATATGAAAACCACGTGGTCGGCAGGTTATGCCCGGAAATATGAAGAATCCCTTTGGCCGCAGGACCAGTGGATGTTTTCAGTGAGACTGCTGGGAAATTAAATCAGTTATAGCCTCTTAATAAGTTTTAACAAAATCCTTTAACGGGTTCAATTTAAAAACTTTTATATCTTTAAAGATCTTAAATAATTATTTAAATCAACACTTTATAGTTAAAAAAATGGAGGTGCTATGAAAAAATTTTATCTCTTAATTATGCTGCATTTGTTCATCTGCACATCAATGGCCCAGGATCCGCAATGGATAAATTATACCTGCGGGCATGATGTTAATTCCCTGTGCGTCACTGATCAAAAAGTATGGGCAGGTACCCTCGGCGGGCTTTATATGCTCGATCAGAATTCGGGGATAGTGAATTTTTATAATACTGCTAATTCAGGGTTAGACTGTAACCGTGTTTTTGGAATAGTCATCGGGCCGTCAGGCACAAAATGGTTCGGGACGTATGGTGGCGGACTTGTTCGTGTGACCGGTGACCAATGGACGGTTTACCATGCCGGGAACTCGCCCTTACCGGCCGACAATGTCAACTGCCTTGCATTGGATGATGCAGGTGTACTTTGGATCGGTACTACGGAAGGTCTCGCCAAATTTGACGGTGTGGATTGGGAAATCTTTAACACTACCAGTTCTGAACTGCCAAACAACTATGTGCTTTCACTGGCAACCGCACCTGACAACGTCCTCTGGATAGGTACCTATGACGGCCTGGCAAGAAAGTCAGGTTCAGATTGGGAAGTCTATCAGACAGCTAATTCAGGATTGCCGGATAACCAGGTTGCGGCGTTGCTGATCCGGGATGACGGACTGGTTTGGATCGGAACGCACAACGGACTGGCAAACTTCGACGGAAGCGAATGGAACGTACACAACACCGGAAATTCGGGTTTGGCGAGCAATTACGTCCTTGAACTCGCGCAGGAACCTGCTGAAGTGTGGATTGGTACCAATAATGGCCTTTCCTGCTTCGACGGCAGCAACTGGGATCTTTTCAATACCGGAAATTCTGGACTTCCCGATAACTACATCAGGTCGTTGGATGTGGATGAGAATCATGTGAAGTGGATCGGTACCTTTGCGGGAGGACTGGCGAAATTCGACGATACTGAATGGACCTTATTTGAAACCTCAAATTCGGGGCTGACAAGCAACCATATTCGGGTGGTATTGCATGAAGCGGAAGGCAAAACCTGGATTGGCGGAAATAACGGTATGTACAGCCTAATCTATGGAAACTGGACAATGTACAATAACGCCAACTCCGGTTTGCCAAACGACGACATCAGGGCAATCGGCATCGACGGCAACGGATTAACCTGGATCGGCAACGGGGGCGGATTGACCAGCTTCGACGGCCTAAACTGGGAAACTTTCCATACCGGAAATTCGGGACTGCCCGAAAATTATGTCATTTCTCTGGCATTCGAAGGCGGATCAGTGAAATGGCTTGGAACCTACAGCAGCGGACTGGTAAGGTTTGACGACAGTGACTGGACTGTGTTCAATAACAACAATTCAGGGCTACCCAACGATCATGTATACGGGATTTTTATCGATCAGGATCATCATAAATGGATAGCCACGGGCAACGGCCTGGCCATGTTCGACGATGCAGACTGGACGGTCTACAATACATCCAATTCGGGACTGATGAGCAACGACATCAGGGTGATCCTTAATTGGGGTTCTTCAATGCTGGTGGGAACAATGGGTGGTGGTCTTGCGCTTTTTGACGGTGCAGACTGGACCGTATACCATACCGGTAATTCCGGGTTGCCGGATAACAACATACTTACCATCCATGTTGATGCCGGACAAAATGTTTGGATCGGAACCTCTGACCATGGATTGGTAAAATTCGATGGCAGCAACTGGGAAGTATGGAACACGGCCAATTCCGGATTGGCTGAAAATGAGATATGGTCCATCGACATCGATTACAACCATTCAAAATGGATCGCTACCTGGAATGGTGGGTTGCTGGTGTTTAACGAAAACGGTATCCCCGCCGGCCTTCCCTCACATAAACCGCTGCCGGATTTGCTTGAAATTCATCCCAATCCAGCCGCTGACCGGATCACCATCCGCATGGCAGATGGTCACGAATATGATGTTTCCTACACCATTTTCGATGCTTCCGGTATCTGCGTCACATCGGGAGCCATGTCAACAGGTCAACCGGTGATTGACGTAAGCGGCTTTGCACCGGGTGTGTACCTGGTGAATGTGAAGCACGGCCTGAAATATATGGCAGGCAGGTTTGTAAAACATTAGCGTCCGCAGCAGGCATCGCTTTTTATAAAAGCCTTCGTTCACTATCGCCGGGGCTTTCCAGGCCGAAAACTATCACAGACAACTCCGGTCCGTCGTGGGCGGCATTAAAGGAACAGGTATTCTGAAATTGCTGTTTCCAGTGGCCGGTAATTCGTGTGGATTCGTGGATGTGTCCGTGAAGGGTGAGGTGCGGCTGCCGTTCGTCGATAAGCCGTTTGATGGCAATGCTGCCCACATGCACATCCAGGGGCACGTAATCCACAGTTTTGCCGTCGAGGGCGGCGCGGTCGAGGTGGGTGTTGTAGGGCGGCGAATGGAACAGAAATATCGCACCCGAAAGATCTTCCCCTTCCGTTAAGACATCGAGATCTTTTTTGATGGTTTCGAATTCGGGATTTCCCTGCGGCTCCACCGAGCGGTACCCTTCTGTGGGATGAGTGCACCCCGGATCGACATACCGCGATACATCGTATTTTTCCCAGTCCTTTAGCGTAAACGGGGTAGGAGGGATATAGCAGTAGCCAAACACCGTATAGCCCCTGAGACTGATTTTTCGGTTGTTGATGTAATGAAAGATCCCGGTTTCAGCAGCTTCGATAAATTTACCAGCTTCGATGGCCGGGTCGTCGTTGCCCGGGATCAGGAATATTTCAGGATACGCCTCCTGAAGTTTTTCCTTTACGCGTTGAAGTTCCGGGAAGAAAAAATCCGTGGCGAAATCCGTGTACTCAGCAGTGGATTTCATGGCATGAGGCAGCAGGTCGCCACCGAAAAAAACGGCCTCAGGTTTTTCCTCCTGCATCAGTGCGAACAATTTTCGATACCTGCCGGTATGGCCGTGCAAATCCGAAACAAAAAAGCATTTAGTCATCCGCGCGTTCTTTTATGAGTTTGGCCCTGTCGGTTACGGCGCCGATCATGCTGGCAAAGCTGTCTTTCTTTTGAATATCCTCATCGGTGATGATGTGCAGGTCGATAAGCCCGTCGGTTTTATAGCCGGTGCGGTTAAAATTCATCTCCGACAGGGCGTAGCTCCATCCCTGCATCCAGGTTGTCAGCAGTTCGCGCTGCCGTTGATCCCCGTCGAAGTGAACGAGCAGGTCGATGTCGCTGGCAGGCCCGCAGCAGGCGTTCTTTACGCTCCCGATCAGGTAAAATGCCTTTACGCCCATCTTTTTCATATCCAGCTTTTCGGCGATCTTTTGCACCATTTCCTGACGCCACAGCCAGTGTACATCCGATTGTAACGCCAACAGTTCCGCAACATGCTCCTGCCTTACCGGAACTTCCTTTTCGCTGTTTTCAAGGGCCTTCAGGCTTTCCTTAAGCCGCTTGTTGAAAATATAGTTGCTGATGTTGGCAGCAATGGTGTTCAGCAGCTTTTGTTCCTCAGGTAAAAACGGGCTGTCGGTGATCAGTTTTCTCGACTCGGTGTAAAACACTTCTATTTTTCCCAGCAGTTTGTCGTCCACCACAATGTCGGCCGACTGCATCCATTTGGTTTCGTCCCAGCCGGGTTCCCTGAATACCTTTCCCTCAAAGGTGATTTTTACACGTGTGATCATCGGGTACTGCCATCCGCCCCAGATATGCTTGACGATCTGCATCAGGAATTTATCGACGGGCAGGTTGCTCCGGATAATGTCGTGCACCTTGTAGAGGCATTTCATTTCCTTCTCGCGCTCGCGGAGCCGTGCGATGGTTTCGTTTGTGCCGGATTTGTCTAAAATCATTTTTTCGTGGATTGCTTGTTTTTCAACGACTCAAAGGTAATTAAAATATCCCGTTGAGGTTTTTTAAGGAATCCCTCAGGTATTTGCCATTCTTCAGTTTATTTTGCGATATTGTTAGGGAAATTTTGTTTCTTGCGATAAAAATCCAAAGTGATGACACCTGATCCTGAAAATCTGAAATTTGAAAAGCTCGATAAAAGCGGTTTGCAACAGCTTATCCGGTGGGCTGCTTCCGAGGGCTGGAATCCCGGGCCATACGATGCTAATGTATTCTGGCAAACCGATCCCGATGGTTATTACGGGTATTACCACCAGGGAGAGCTGATTGCGGGAGGCTCGGTGGTATCGTATGGCGGCAGTTTCGGGTTTATGGGTTTTTTTATCGTGAAGCCTGAATTGCGGTCGAAAGGCATTGGCCGGCGGTTGTGGATGCAGCGAAGGGATCTGCTGATTGCGCGGCTTAAGCCCGGCGCCCCCATTGGTATGGATGGCGTGGTGGATATGCAGCCGTTTTATAACAGGGGTGGATTTCAGCTTGCTTTCCGCGATGAACGCTATGCAAGGAAAGGAGAAAAATTTGCCCCTGATCCGCACATATCCCTGATTGAACCGGGGGATTTCAATGAAGTGTCAGAATATGATACGGCCTGTTTCGGTTTCCCCCGACCGCAATTTCTGAAACCATGGCTGGCGATGCCACTGAGCCGGGCGCTGAAATATGTTGACAATGGCCGGCTGAAAGGTTTTGCCCTGATGCGCAGGGCAGGGGAGGGTTACAAGATCGGGCCGCTCTTTGCCGATGATGCACATATAGCTGAGGGTTTGTATACTGCATGCCTGTCGGCCGTGCCCGGTGAAATGGTATACCTCGACATTCCCGTCATCAATGATGCCGCAGTGAAACTGGTAAAGAAGTATAACGCCCGATACACATTCGAATGCGCAAGGATGTACTATGGTCCGCCACCGGAAATGCCGTTGCACAGGATTTTCGGTATAACAACTTTCGAGCTGGGGTAATCGCGGATTCGTAAAGTTAGTTTAAGGCATGGCGCTGGCCTGAGAGTTCGTTCATCTGCAATCGAAACCAGGTGATTTTCCGCCAGTAACAGATTTTACGGTGGATGGACTGAAAAGCGTTCCACCGGCAGACGTACCGCGGGCCTGCATACGAATATTCCAACGGGCAGTTTGTCGCAAGGCTTACCTGCAACAACAATGTTCAAATGCTCAGGCTGGTTGTGCAGTAGGTAAATATGATCAGGTAATCATTCACTATGATATCAGGCCGGAAGGGAATAGCTTACCTTCCGGCTTTTTCAACACATTCCGCTTACAATTGTTAATCTTTCATTGGCCGGCCGGTTTGCCGAAATTGCTTTCGTATTGCATTATGCCGGACCAGATTAACATGATTGCTAACCTAACCTAAACGATTATGAGTGAACTGATAAACAATTCCCAATTCCGTAAACAACGCCTCAAGGAACTGATTCTGAAATTGCACGAAGGCGCATCTGCAGAAAGTGTGCGCCAACAGCTTATGGATTCGCTGCGAAACATCCCTTACGGAGAAGTGGTGGAGGTAGAGCAGGAGTTGATACAGGAAGGCCTGCCTGAGTCGGAGGTGCTGAGGCTGTGTGATGTTCATGGCGCCGTGCTGGAGGGCAATGTGGATTTAAGCCAGGCCAAAGCCATTCCCGAAGGGCATCCGGTGGATGTGTTTCAAAAGGAAAATATCGAGCTGAGAAATGTTGCAGGAAGGGTAAAAAAACTGTTAAACGGCCTCGGCGAGGTGGGGCATGAAGCATTCCGCGAGTATGTGCTGACCTTGCAGGGGCATTTCAACGAGCTGATGGATGTGGATAAACACTATCAGCGAAAAGAGTACCTGCTGTTTCCTTATCTCGAACAAAACGGCATTACCGGTCCGCCCAAGGTGATGTGGGGAAAGCACGATGAAATCAGGGACCAATTGAAAGGCTGTATCGAAATACTCAAGAATCCGGAACTGAAAAAGGAGGATTTGGCCGAAGCACTCGATCTGGTTTTTTATCCCGCCCTGCAGGCATTGGTGGATATGACGCAGAAGGAGGAGGAAATCCTCTTTCCCATGAGCATGGATGTGCTTACCACCGAAGACTGGTGGAAAATCCACAAACAAACCCTCGAGTTCGGATTTACGCTTTACGATCCGCAGGTGGAGTGGAAACCCGAAGGGCTGGCAGAGGAAAAGGAAGAAACCGGCCTTACCACCGACGGCAGCATCCAGTTGCCTTCGGGTAGTTTTACGGCGGGCGAAATCCTGGCTATCCTCAACTCGGTGCCCTTCGATATGACTTTTGTGGATAAAAACGACAAGGTGAAATACTTTACCCAGGGAAAGGAGCGCATCTTTGCACGCAGCCGGTCGATCATCAACCGCGACGTGCGCCTGTGCCATCCTCCCGGAAGCGCACATATTGTAGAGAAAATCCTTGAGGATTTCAAATCAGGAAAGGCTTCGCATGCGCCTTTCTGGATTCAGATGAAAGGTAAATTCATCAAAATAGAATATTTCGCTTTGCGCGATGAACGTGGGGAATATCTGGGAACGCTGGAAGTGTCGCAGGATCTCACCGAAAACCGGGTCCTGGAAGGCGAAAAACGCATTCTGTCATATACCGACGAAAACGAATAATGCCATGGAAAAGCTTATCATCACGCCAAAGACAAAGATATACGACCTGCTGGAAGCCTATCCCCAACTGGAGGAAACCCTGATCGCGATGGCACCCCAGTTTAAAAAACTGAAAAACCCGGTGCTGCGAAAGACCGTGACCAAAATCACCACATTAAGCCAGGCAGCCGTCATCGGCGGATTGAAGGTGGAAGATCTGGTAAACCGGCTGAGGACTGAGGCTGGGCAGTCAGCCGCCGGCGATATGGAAGGAGAAGGTGGAAATTACAATACGGAACAACCTGCCTGGTTCAGCGAGGAGAAAATTGTGGAAACCATCAACATCAGCGAGATGCTCGATGCCGGTGAGCAACCGGTGCATCAGGTACTTCCGGCCATTAAAAAGCTTAAAGCGGGTGAAATTCTCAAGGTGATCGCGCCGTTTATTCCCGCGCCGCTCATCGATAAGTCCATCAGCCTGGATTATCAGCACTGGATCAAGCAAAAAGGACCGGAAACATATTGGGTGTATTTTGCGGGATAAGCAATCAAATCCGCATCCGTCTCATCCTCATCTCGCGCGAATCTCCTGAACCATGCGGCTGAATTACTCCATAGCAGATGATGCGGCGCCAC
>JBKHBQ010000145.1:0-9707 GCA_046542305.1 Bacteroidales bacterium | reverse complement strand
ACAAAATACTCGGAATTACACCCGCCATGCCCACCGGCAGTTCGCTCGATATGATGATGCACAAAATGCCCGATCGCGCTTTCGATGTCGGCATTGCCGAACAACATGCCGTTACTTTTGCTGCCGGACTGGCCACCCAGGGATTCATCCCTTTTTGCAATATTTACTCCACCTTTATGCAGCGGGCTTACGACCAGGCCATACACGATGTGGCCCTGCAGAAACTAAATGTGGTATTCTGCCTGGACCGCGCCGGACTGGTGGGCGAAGATGGTGCAACCCACCATGGTTCCTTCGACCTTGCCTATCTGCGCTGCATTCCCAACCTTACCATCTGCGCACCCCTCAACGAGCAGGAACTGCGCAACATGATGTATACCGCACAGCTTCCCAACCGGGGGCCTTTTACCATCCGCTATCCCAAAGGCCGCGGAGTGATGACAGAATGGAAAACGCCCTTTGAGGAATTGCCCGTTGGCAAAGGCAGAACAATCCGCGATGGCGAACAGGTGGCCGTTATTTCCATCGGACATATCGGAAACGAAGTGATGAAAGCCTGCACAGATCTGGAGAAGGAAAACATCCATCCGGCACATTTCGACATCCGGTTTCTCAAACCCATTGATACGGATCTGTTGCATGAGATCATGAAAAAATTCAAAAAAATCATCACCGTAGAAGACGGCACCATCAACGGCGGACTGGGTTCGGCTGTGATTGAATTTGCCATGGATCACGGATACGGCAGCCGGATTGTCAGGCTCGGAATACCCGACAGGTTTATCGAACAGGGAACTCAGCAGGAACTCTGGCACGACTGCGAATATGACGCTGAGGGGATTGAAAAAGCTGTTAAAAACATGCTCCGATAAATCTCAAGATTGTTCATTTTCGCAAGAAAACATCCAAATCACGGGTAAATCCTCGTCAGTTCCGGTTCATTTTCTATCTTAGCCGGAAAATCATTTACCATTGAAGAAGAGCTATCTTTTCCTGACACTGCTGCTGTTAGTTCTTGGCTGTCCGGCTATGGCACACACCACCTCTGCCGACAGCATTCCGCGGCTTTCCAACGACAACCTGAAGATCGTGATCCCCGACATCATCATGCAGGATCTGAAAACACCCATAACCCTCGAGGTCACCGATCCTGATCTGAAATACCTCGTAAACGGCGAATATCAGGTCACCATCAACGGCTCGGGGCAGACGATCCTTTTCGACAACGGGATGGCCGAATTCAACGGCGTCTTCAAAAACAGGGGCGAGGTCAGCATCCGCCTGCACGATTATGAGTTCAGCAGATTCGTTACACCCATTCCGATGTGGCTCTCGGTGCTGCCTCCATTAATTGCCATTGCTATGGCACTGATTTTTAAAGAGGTGTATTCAGCCCTGTTCATTGGGATTCTGGTGGGAACCTTCATCATTTTTTACTACCAGGGGCAGGGCATTTTCGAGGCCCTGTTCAACGGATTCTTTGCCGTTATCGACACCTACATCCTCGAATCGATGCAGGAAAGCAGCCACCTTTCCATCATTATTTTTTCGATGATGATCGGCGGCATGGTTGGTGTAATCACCAAAAACGGCGGCATGCGCGGAGTGGTGAATTATCTGTCGCGCTTCGCAGGCAACGCCCGTTCAGGGCAGCTTGTAACTTGGGTGATGGGGATCATGATCTTTTTCGATGATTATGCCAATACCCTTGTGGTTGGCAATACCATGCGGCCGGTAACCGACCGTTTGAAGATTTCACGCGAAAAGCTGGCCTACCTTGTCGATTCCACGGCGGCACCCATTGCCTCCATTGCCTTTGTTACCACCTGGATCGGCGCCGAACTAAGCTATATTCAGAACGGCATCAAAACCCTGGGACTTCCCGAAACACCGTATGACGTGTTCATCAATTCGCTGCAATATTCCTTCTATCCCATTCTTGCGCTCATTTTTATCCTCTTTTTGGTGTGGCAGCGGCGTGATTTTGGCCCAATGTTCAAAGCCGAATATCAGGCGCGCACCAGTAAACATATTACCGGTGCAGGCCCCGGTGAAACCGGTGAATCAGAACTGGACAAGGTAAAACCCACTCCCGGTTACAATGCCCTGGTTCCGGTGCTTGTAGTGGTTTTGGGCACCATCGCGGGGCTGATCATTACCGGATTGGATGTGGTCGGCTGGGATACGGCGCGCTCCATTTCGGGAAACCTGTCGAGGGTGATCGGTAATTCCGACAGCTTCAGTGCGCTGCTGTGGTCGTCGCTGGCCGGGGTAACCGTGGCGATTTTTATGAGTGTGGTTCAGCGAATCCTCAGCCTGCGAACCAGCATCGATGCACTCGTAAAAGGATTCCAGACCATGCTCACCGCCGTGCTGATCCTGGTGCTGGCCTGGTCGATTGCCATGATTACCGAGCACCTGCATACTGCCGAATTCATTTCCAATTCGATGGTGGCCCTCAAATTCTCGCCATACCTTGTTCCGGCACTTACCTTTGTGCTGGCTGCTTTGGTGGCATTTTCCACAGGATCGTCGTGGGGCACCATGGCCATTCTTTACCCGCTTATCCTGCCGGCGTCGTGGCTCATATGCCAGAATCACGGGCTGGATTACGACACCTCCATCTCCATTTTCCACAACGTGGTTTCGGCGGTACTTGCCGGCTCGGTGCTTGGCGATCATTGTTCGCCCATCTCCGACACCACCATCCTGAGTTCGCTGGCCAGTTCATGCAATCACATCGATCACGTGCGTACCCAGATGCCCTATGCCCTTACAGTTGGGTTTACAGGGCTGGTTTTCGGGACGGTACCGGCGGCATACGGTGTTTCAACTTTTATTCTGTTTCCGCTCAATCTTTTATTGCTGTTGATTATCATTAGGATTGCCGGGAAAAAATTACCGAAAGTATCCATCAGGTGATTTTAATTTGATTAATCTTTTGTACTTCTGTATATTTGATGATTCATTAATTTGTACAGGAATGAAAGTAAAATCGTTTGCCGCATCAAGGCACAAAACGCTGGATTGCCTGTTAAAGCATTCCATTATGGATGATTTCAAACCCAACCTGGCTTTCGTATTTTCGTCCATACAAATGGATCTGGAGGTGGTGGGCGAAACATTTAAGGCTTACCCATTGCAGGTTTTTGGCATGAGCACCTGCGGCGAGATTTTTTACGACGGGAAGGAGGAAGGTATCTGGATCAATTCCACCGCCGTATCACTGGTTGAAATAGACCAAAGTTGCTTCAGCACCAAAACTTTCGATGGTCACGATATCACCTCGGCCGATCTGGGCCGGGAAATCGGGAAATGGGGCAAATCCAAATTTGAAAACCCGGCTTTCATTATCGGAATCTGCGGCCTGACAACTAACGGGCAGGCGGTGGTGGAAGGCGTTCAGGAAATCTGCGGAAAAGAGACCACCCTTTTCGGAGGACTTGCCGGCGATGATGCACGTTTTGAGGAAACTTTTGTTTTTGACGAAAACCGAATCCTCGATCTGGGTGCCGTAGTTACCGTTTTCGATACCCAAAAAACCGATATCAAGGGCCTCGCCACCAGCGGATGGGTTGGTATCGGATCGGACAAGCTGATCACCAGTGCCGAAGGCAACGTCGTGTACACCATCGACGACATTCCTGCCCTGAAGGTTTATAAGGACCACCTGAACATTCGCGACGAAGACCTTCCTGAAATCGGTGTGGAATACCCGCTGTTGGTTAAAAAGGAAAACCGGGAAATCCTAAGGGCGGTTATCGGCATCGATCGTGAAAAAGAGTCACTGATCTTTGCAGGCACGGTTCCCGAGGGCGCCACGGTTACCTTCTCCACCTCTCCCGGATTTGAAGTGGTGGACCATACCAAGCAGGATATTTCAGATTTTTTCGACCGGCACGGAACCGGATCGCTGCTTTTATTGTTTTCATGCATGGCCAGGCATAAGGCCCTGGGCCCGATCATCAACGAAGAACTCGAACGTACATGGGAAAAAGCACGCGTGCCAATCACCGGTTTTTTTACCTATGGCGAAATAGGCAACAACAAGTTTTCGGAATGCGAATTTTACAACGAAACATTTACACTTGCGGTAATTTCAGAAAAAAAACAGGGTTAAGATATCTATCCGGCCGATGAAAAACAGAATCCGGCAAATAAGCGAGAAGATAACGAGCATCTGCTCCTGGGAAGAATTTCAGGAAGTAAGGAAGGAGATTGCCGAACAGTTTCAAACCCTCGACAGGGAGATCGATGCCATCCAGTTTAAGTACCAGCGTTCGAGCAAGGAAAAAAACATCATTTATTCTCTGCTTAACAAAACCTCCAGCGACCTGAACGATGCACTGAGATCGCTGCACACCAGGGCCGAAGAATTATCTACGCTGCTTTCGGCCATTCCGGCCTTCGTTTATTTCAAAAACAAAGACCTCCAGTACCAGGTAGTCAACAAGACCTTTGAGGACTTCCTGCAGGTGAAACTCAGCGATATCAAAGGCAAAACCATCAAAGATGTCTTACCCGATTATGAAGCTACCGGATATACCTCATGTGAAAAGGAAGTACTGGCCACCGGCGTGCCTCAGTACAACATCGAGGAGGTGATAACCAATGCAGGCGAACGAATCTGGCTGTCGACCAATCTGGCCCCTTTCAAGAATAATCAAGGCGAAGTGATCGGTCTGGTCGGGGTGTCGTATAACATCACCGACAGGAAACAGTACGAAAACCAGTTGATGAATGCCAAGGAACAGGCCGAAGCCGGCACCCGCTCAAAAAGCGAATTTCTGGCCAATGTTTCGCACGAGATTCGTACCCCCATGAATGGCATCATCGGCATGACCGAAATCATGCGGCAATCTACCCTCACCTCCGAGCAGCAACAGCATCTTTCGGTGATCGAAACATCTGCCAACAGCCTGCTGAGCCTCATCAATGATGTGCTTGACTTTTCGAAAATCGAAGCCGGAAAACTAAACTTCGAAATTCAACAGTTCCACCTCGATAATGTACTTAATGATGTGGAAAACATCCTGAAGGCCCGTGCCAGCGAAAAAGGCCTGAAGCTGAAGATCATCAAGGCAAAGGGCATTCCGCCGCTATTGAAGGGCGATCCTTACAGGCTCAGGCAGATCCTGCTGAACCTTGCCAACAATGCCGTGAAATTCACCGACAACGGATTTGTAAATATTTCCATCCGGCTGGAAGAAGAAAAAAAAAGGAAAGTTCTGCTGTATTTCGAGGTGGAAGATACGGGCATCGGCATCAGCAAAGAAGGCATGAAGCTGCTGTTCCACGAATTCTCGCAGGTTGATGCCTCCACAACACGCCGCTATGGAGGCACAGGCCTCGGATTGTCGATATCAAAAAAACTGGCCAACATGATGAAAGGCGATATCGGCGTGGAAAGCCAACCCGGCAAGGGATCGAAGTTTTGGTTTACCGCACAGTTTGAAGCTGTGGATGAAAAGCCGGTTGCGGAAAGACAGGCGGAAAATACCACCTGGGATTTTACGGCCAAAATCGATAAGGACCTCAGGGTGCTGCTCGTGGAGGATAACAAAATCAATCAGAAAATTGCCAGGTTCAACCTTGAAAATGCAGGCCACCACGTAGATTTGGCAGAAAACGGTGAGGAAGCCGTTTCAAAATTTAAAGCGGGCACCTACGACCTCATCCTGATGGATGTGCTCATGCCGGTGATGAACGGATTTATTGCCACTGCAAAGATCAGGGAGATCGAAAATTCATCCCATGAACACAGCAACAAAAAAACCCGCACGCCCATCATTGCCCTTACAGCCAATGCCATGAAAGGCGATCGCGAAAAATGCCTGGCCGCCGGCATGGACGGATATCTCAGCAAACCATTCAAACAAAAGGATTTGGCAGATGTACTGCACAGCATCCTATCAGGTTCACGATAAGATGTTTATTTTACGGCTTTTCCGGCAGGCATGGGATTTTTCATAATTTTGCCCTCCTCAAAACGATGTTATGACCTGGTTCGAAATTACTGCACTGATCCTCTCGGGACTGCTCGTAGGATTTATTAATACGCTGGCCGGCGGCGGCTCCATCATTTCGCTTTCCGTACTGATGATGCTCGGCCTTCCTGCCACCGTGGCCAACGGCACCAACCGTATCGCCATCGCCGTACAAAACCTTACGGCGGTAAGTAGTTTTAAACACCAAAAAGTACTCGACACCAAAAAAGGTATCTGGCTGGCCATTCCGGCGGTTGTGGGGTCGGTAATCGGGGCCTGGATTGCTGCCGATATCAACCAGCAGGTGTTCGAATATGCCGTGGGCGTGATCATGCTCATCATGATGTTTTTCATCCTTTACAAACCACAGCGATGGATTAAGGAGCATGCCGACCTGGTGAAAAAAAAAGTAACCTGGCTGCAAATCGTCATTTTCTTTTTCATCGGAATGTATGGCGGGTTTATTCAGATCGGCGTGGGATATTTCCTGTTGGCGGCCATAGTGCTGGGTGCAGGGTACGAATTGGTGAAAGCCAATGCCATTAAGGTGCTCATCGTATTTCTGTATACACCTTTTGCTATTGTGGTTTTCATTATCAACGATCAGATCGACTGGGCCTACGGCCTGGTGATGACCATCGGCAATGTGGCCGGCGCTTTTCTGGCTTCCAAAATGGCCGTAAGCTGGGGTGCCGCATTTGTGCGATGGGTGATCGTGGCAGTGATCCTGCTGACGGCAGCCCATCTTTTCGACATTGTAAACCTGAAAGAACTTATTCAATCCGTAAATATTTCATCATGAAAAAAATACTGCTGATCCTGTCAGTGTTCGCATTAATGGCTTCGTGCCAAAACCCGAAGCAAAAAGAACAAGCACAAACTGCCGGCAAACCTTCCTGGGCCATTGTGATACATGGCGGTGCGGGCAATATGGATCCCGACCATTTCACATCTGAGCGTAAGGCGGAATATAGGGCCAAACTTACGGAAGCACTGCAGGCCGGCGCCGAAATACTGGAAGCGGGCGGGCCGGGCCTTGACGCAGTGGAAGCCGCCATCCGCATCATGGAAAACAGTCCGCTGTTCAATGCAGGGAAGGGCGCCGTGTTTAATGCCGAAGGCGTGAACGAACTGGATGCTTCCATCATGGATGGCAAAACGCTGAATGCCGGCGCGGTGGCCAATGTCACGACCATAAAAAACCCCATCTCCGCAGCCCGTCTGGTGATGGAAAAATCGCCGCACGTAATGCTGATTAAGGAAGGCGCCGAAAAATTTGCTGCCGAACAAGGTGTGGAAATTGTTGAACCGTCCTATTTTTATACCGAAAGCCGCTGGAATTCGCTTCAGGATGCCAAAAAAAGAGCATCCGAAAACAAACCGGATCAAACCAAAAAAAGCGGTACGGTAGGTTGTGTGGTTCTGGATAAAGCCGGGAATCTCGCCGCTGGCACCTCCACCGGCGGAATGTCCAACAAAAAATACGGACGCGTGGGCGACTCACCCGTGATTGGTGCGGGCACCTACGCCGACAACAACAGTTGCGCAGTTTCGGCCACCGGGCACGGCGAGTTTTTTATCAGAAATGTGGTGGCTTACGACATCGCCGCACGCATGGCCTACCGGGATGAAAGCCTGGAATCGGCAGCCAACGATGTGATCAACAACAAACTGAGATCGCTCGATGCCAACGGAGGTGTGGTGGCCATCGATAAAGACGGCAACATCGCCATGCCTTTCAACACCACCGGCATGTTCAGGGGTTATCTGAAACCGGGTGAGGATGCCAGAACATTTATTTTTCAACAGGAAACCGAATAATCATCAGGTATAACCTGAAAATCGAAATTACCCTGCCGCTGTACGGATTGGCTGTGACCTTCGCTTCATTACCAAACTCCCCCGAAAGCATGTTGAGCCCGTGAGGGCGGATAGTTCATAATTCCCGGTTAGCGCTGATTCTGGCAGAAAAATAACTGTGCGGTATATATTATTTTCATATTGATTTGCCTTCCAGTGCTTTTGATATTAATTTTGTGTGAATCGAAAAATTAACCAGGTACAAAATTGGAAAATCATATGGAACCAAGCTTTCACTGTCCGTTTTGCCATGGGCAACTATATGTAAACGAACGTATCGTTTTGTCGGCACAAAGTGATAAAGGTCTTAAAGGATTGATACTGCTAACCCCCGATCTCGGTGATTACCGGGCCATGAAACATCCTTCCTTTAAAATTGAAGTAGGAGAGCATGTGGATTTTTTCTGTCCGATCTGCCACGCCAACCTTATCGTGGAAAGAAAGGGTAAAAAATTTACCCATATCATGATGCTCGATACCGGAGAAGAGTTTGAGGTATTGTTTTCGCAGATTGCAGGGGAAAAATGCACCTATGTAGTCGGCGAAAATTCAGTGAAGGCATTTGGCGAGGATGCCGATGCGAATACCAATTTCTGGGGCGCAGCGCCGAGTTATTGAAGGAGGGAGTAGCTTTTGGTTGGTTATGGGTTGGCAGCTTCTGCTTCGCCGTTACGCAGTGCAGGCGGGCCGGCAGCAGGCAGTTAGCAGAACAGTTAACCATTAGTTAATAACGATTATCCCCCTCTCACTGATTATCATACGTCTCCACCTCATCATTGAAAAACTCCAGCTTCACCCCGGCCTGTTTGAACATTTCTTCCGATTCCGATCCGGCATGGTATTTCTTTTCGCACACCACGCGGGTTATACCGCAATTTATGATGAGCATGGCGCAGGTTCGGCAGGGCGTCATCCGGCAAAACAGGGTTCCGTTTTCAAGCGAAATGCCCAGCCGCGCAGCCTGGCAGATGGCATTTTGCTCGGCGTGAACGGTGCGCACGCAATGCTGTGTGACGCGCCCGTTTTCGTGGGTAACTTTCTTGAGCAGATGTCCCACATCATCACAGTGGGGCAGGCCCATGGGCGATCCCACGTATCCCGTCACCAGCACATGTTTATCCCTCACAATCACGCAGCCGCTTCTTCCGCGGTCGCAGGTGGCACGCTTGGCCGCTGTGTTGGACAGCTCCATAAAATATTCGTCCCAGGTGGGCCGAACATGGCCGTTCTTACTTTTATTCCCGCTTTCTGCTTCCATTTTATCGAAAATTATATTTATGCCCTCGGACAAAAACGCCGCCTGAGGTGGCCGGTGTCATTTTGTTTTTTCCTGATTTTTTCCAGCACCTGATCCACCAGGCTTTCGAGCTGCGAAATGGTGCCGGTATTTTTAAAGACATAATCAGCCTTGGAGATGCATTTCTGCAGGTTCTGTTTATTGGGGTCATCCGTGGACATTTCACGCTTTTCATTTTGCAGAAAAGTTTCGAAGTCTACACTGTCGGTTTCTGAAGCCCGGGCTTTGATCCTTTGATAGCGGACTTCCGCGGGTGCATCCACGGCAAAGAGGGTGAAGCCGTTTTTTTTCCTGAGGCTGTCGATCTCGCCGGGGGTGCGGATGCTTTCGATCACGCAGTTGTCGCCGCTTTGTCTTGCCGAATCATAGAGCCTGTCGATGATGTACGATGGCGAATTCTCAGCCCGCAGTTCGTTGGCCACCGAGGTCATGGTATCACGGTTTACGGGCAGGTTGCGCTTTTTGATTTCTTCGATCAGGAAAGCCCGCACCGAATAATGGCTGAAGTCTTTCTGCCTCACCAGGTAATCCACGATGGTGCCCTTGCCTGCACCGATTGTTCC
>JBKHBQ010000003.1:0-39214 GCA_046542305.1 Bacteroidales bacterium | reverse complement strand
AAAAACCGGTTCCTGCAGGCTTCCGCTAATGGTAATCGTTCCTGGCTCGATAAAGAAACGGTGAAACATCTTGTTTTCCTTGAAGTCGAGATAGTACATCTCGGTGTTTTCAATGGTTCCGCTAAAGCTGAACTTTCCGTCTTGCGCTTTCACCGAATCCACTGGCGTCATGTTTTCTTCCACCACTTTCGTAAGTACTACCCATCCGTCTGCAACGCCTTCCATATCGGCTTCCACCCTAAAACGGTTATCATCATTGCTGTTGCATGCAAAAAACAATCCTGCGATCATCAACAACATCAGTGTTTTTTTCATCATTGTTCTCATTAAATTTTTGATTGATTTGAATGAATAGAACGGTATTTTATTTTTTATCTTGTTTCAGGAAAACAAATTGCGCCAGCAGCGTCAGGAGCAGGGTTACCCCTGAGCTGAATGCAATCCTGTTCAGTGTTTGTGTGAGATGCTTCAGGCTGAAAACTTCAAGCAAGAACAGGGTGGAATGGTGGATCAGGATAAGAATGAGAGCATAAAAGAAAAACCAGCGAAATCCCAGATCCCTGATGCCGGGAATTATGCCGGGTTCGTATTCTTTTTTCGACTTCAGAAGGCGAAAAACAGCAGGCCGCAAAAAGGCCACAAAAACTGTAGCTGCGGCATTTACTCCCAGGCTGTTTGTAAAGAAATCCACGCTGAGACCCAGCATAAAAGCCGACATCAGCAGCAGCCAACCGGGTGTTTCGAAAGGCAGCAGCAGAATGAAATACACATAGAATGCCGGATAAATGTAGCTGTTGAAGGCAATATTATTGATCACCAGCACCTGAAAAAGCACCAGCACCACAAATCTTATGACGTTCCTTATCAGCATTATTCGGTTATTTCTGTTTGTTCGAGCATCATCAGTTCATCCTGAAAAAGGTTTTTCACGATGAACACGTGGCGGAGCTGGTTGTAATCCACGGCAAAGCGAATTTTCACACGGTAAAAATTATCTCCCTGTCCGATGCTGAAATCTTCCACCACGCCGATCATTTCATTCCTGGGATAAATCTGTGAAAACCCGCTGGTCACCACGGTATCACCCACATTTATACTTACGTGCGACGGAATGTCCACCAGCAATCCGGTACGGTAATTCTCACCGTCCCACTTCAGGGTTCCCACTTGTCCTGAAGTTTTCAGCCGTGCGCTCAGCCGGGTGTTCATGTTGATCACCGACATTACCGAACTGAAATGCGGCGATACCTCTATCACCTGCCCGGCCACTCCGCCGGGGGCAATTACTGCCATATCAGGCTGCACGCCATGTATGCTTCCTTTGTTCAGTTTCATGTAATTGTTGCGGCGGTTTATGCTGTTGCTGATCACCCGCGCAGGCATGTATGAAAATTGCCGGTTGTACAGGCTGTCGTCGACGAAAAAGATGTTCGTGTCGGTTATAATAAATGCTTCGGGGCGGCGGTTGAGCAGCCTTGCATTTTCTTCGGCCAGTTCCCGGTTTGCTTCTTTCAGGTGGAAGTATTCGGTAAAGCCGCTGTAGGTTTCGAGCAGTGTTCCCGTAAAGTCGTTCGTCGAATTGATCATCACCGTTCGCTGGTAATAATTATTCCTTGAAATCAGCACGAAGGCTACCGCTTCCAGCAAAATGAACAGCAGGAAGAAATAATTTTTCCAGAGGAATGTGAACAGGTTTCGCATACAAACTGGTCCCGGTTATTTACCGGTATACGGCAGGCCCACCGTAGCCGGCCGGATTTATTTGATCAGGAACGTAAATTTATCGAAGTTCTTCAGCGCAATGCCAGTGCCACGTGCCACGGCTCTGAGCGGATCTTCGGCCACATGTATCGGCAGTTTGGTTTTCAGGTGGAGGCGCTTGTCGAGGCCGCGCAGCATTGAGCCGCCGCCGGCCAGGTAGATTCCCGTCCTGAAGATATCTGCAGAAAGCTCCGGTGGCGTCATCTCCAGGGCTTGCAGCACGGCGGTTTCAATTTTGGAGATCGATTTATCCAGGCAGTGGGCAATTTCGGCGTAGTTTACCGTAATTTCCTTGGGAATTCCGGTAAGCATGTCGCGGCCGTGCACGGCAAAATCGTCCGGCGGGTTGTCGAGTTCAGGCAATGCGGCGCCCACTTCAATCTTTATGCGCTCGGCGGTACGCTCACCAATATTAATGTTGTGCTGCTTGCGCATGTATTCTTCGATGTCGGCATTGAAATCGTCGCCGGCAATGCGGATGGATTTATTGTTTACGATCCCGCCCAGTGCAATTACAGCGATTTCGCTGGTTCCGCCGCCAATATCGATGATC
This sequence comes from Bacteroidales bacterium, assembly GCA_046542305.1. Taxonomy (GTDB): domain Bacteria; phylum Bacteroidota; class Bacteroidia; order Bacteroidales; family 4484-276; genus JBKHBQ01. The sequence goes on along the minus strand of JBKHBQ010000003.1, from coordinate 36,900 downwards.
ATGTTGCCTGTAGGTTCAAGCACATCGATGCCGATACCGATGGCCGCAGCCATAGGCTCATGGATCAGCCTTACCTCGCGGGCGCCGGCCTGCTCGGCCGAATCCTTCACCGCCCGCTCTTCCACCTCGGTGATGCCCGAAGGGATGCAAATTACCATCTTGAGTGCCGGGGGAAAAATGGTTTGCCGGATGCCGATCATTTTGATCATTTCGCGGATCATAAATTCCGCGGCCTGAAAATCGGCAATCACCCCGTCGCGCAACGGCCGGATGGTCTTGATGTTTTCGTGGGTCTTGCCGTGCATCATCTGTGCACGTTTGCCCACGGCAATGATCTTGCCTGTGCTTCGTTCGATGGCGACAATAGAAGGCTCGTCAACAACCACTTTGTCGTTGTATATGATAATGGTATTGGCGGTACCAAGGTCGATGGCAATTTCTCTGGTAAAAAATGAAAACATTCCCATGGTTTCTTATCTGCAGTTTGAAATGATTGGTGAATGATTAACTGTTAATCCTATGCTTGAATTATAATAAATTACGTTTTTAGTGTTTAAAATGCCTGAAGCCCGTAAACACCATGGCCATGCCACGCCCGTTGCAGTAATCGACCGAATCCTGATCGCGTACCGAACCTCCCGGCTGGATCACGGCAGATATTCCGGCCTTGTGGGCGATCTCCACCGAATCGGCAAACGGGAAAAAGGCATCCGATGCCATCACGGCATCCTGAAGGTCGAAATCAAATGTACGGGCTTTTTCGATGGCCTGCTTCAGGGCATCCACCCTGGAGGTCTGTCCTACGCCGCTGGCAATCAGTTGCTGATTTTTTACCAGCACAATGGCGTTGGATTTGGTGTGTTTTACCACCTTGTTGGCGAACAGCAGATCCGGTATCTGCCCGGCTTTGGGCTGAATGTCCGTAACGGTTTTCAGATCGGCTTCGGTTTCCACCTTCGCGTCGCGTTCCTGCTCCAGCACACCGGTTATCGATGTCCTGAAGATTTTTTCCGGCAACCGGAAATCTTTTTTCTTCAGGATGATCCTGTTCTTCTTCGATTTTAGCAGTTCCAGCGCTCCTTCGTCATAACCGGGGGCCATGATGATCTCGAAAAACAATTTATTTATTTCTTCTGCGGTACCGGCGTCTACGGTTCTGTTGGTGATTAACACCCCGCCAAAAGCGGACACGGGATCACCGGCCAGGGCATCTTTCCAGGCGTCTGTCAGATTGGTGCGGGATGCCAGCCCGCAAGCATTGTTATGCTTAAGGATGGCAAATGTGGTTTCGCTGAAATCCTCGATCAGACTGATGGCGGCATCCAGGTCGATGAGGTTGTTGTACGAAATGGCCTTTCCGTGAAGCTGATCGAATGCATCGGAAAGCCGGCCATGGAAAAGCCCCTGCTGATGAGGATTTTCGCCGTACCGGAGCACCTCGCTGTGCAAATGGCTGGTTTTGAATCCTGGCAGGGCGGCTTGCCTGTTAAAATATCTGAAGATAGCCGTGTCGTAATGGGAGGATACGTTGAACGCATGTGCTGCAAAACGTTTGCGGTCGGCAAGCGAAATTCCTTGCGGATGCTCGCGGATCAGGATCCGGGCTTCTTCATACAAATCCCTTGAAGGAACCACCAGTACATCTCTGAAGTTTTTGGCTGCGGCCCGGATGAGGCTGATGCCGCCGATATCAATTTTTTCGATGATCACTGATTCGTCATCAGTGGAGGCGAGGGTTTTTTCGAACGGGTACAGATCAACTACCACCATGTCGATTTCGGGAATCTGATATTCGCCGAACTGCTTCACATCTTCAGGGTTGTCGCGCCGACCGAGAATACCGCCGAAAATCAGCGGATGAAGCGTTTTTACGCGCCCGCCGAAAACGGAAGGATAGCTGGTAAGATCTTCAACCCTCGTGGCTTCCGCCCCGAGTGTTTGTATGTATTTGTATGTGCCGCCGGTGGAATATATTTTGATGCCTTGCCGGTGCAGTTCATGCACCAGGCTGTCGAGCCCGCTTTTATCAAATACCGAAATAAGTGCTGACTTAATCTTTTTCTGTCCTGCCATGATCGCTGCAAGTATCTGTTTTATTATAAAAGAATTAGCCCCTAAAGGCTGCAAAAATATAGAAAAATTATCAGAGTTTTTGTTTTTAAATCCCGAACATCAAAATAATTCACGGCCCGGGGCGTGGTGCAAAAAACTATTACAGGAACAATATTCCGAATGAAAACCTTACTTTTACAAAATAATTTTGATAGTGCTGTTTGCCATATGATCCTGCTGCTAAAACTTATCCGTGAGAGCTACCTGTTTGCATTTCAGGCCATCATTGTCAACAAGGTGAGGACCCTGCTCTCATTATCAGGGATTACCATTGGGATATTTTCGGTGATTTCGGTGCTGTCGGTTTTCGATTCGCTGGAAACGAGCATTCGCAGCAGCCTTAACGAGCTGGGCAGCAATGTATTGTTTATACAAAAATGGCCCTGGGCGATGGGCGGTGGCAGCTATCCCTGGTGGAAATATATAAACCGGCCCGAACCTTCCTATGAGGAAATGGAAGAAATAGAGCGGCGCAGCACTGCGGCGGAAGCCGTGGCGTTTATGTTTGAAAATTCACGGACGGTAAAGCATCTGAACAACAGTTATGAAAGTGTGAGCGTGGTGTCGGTTTCACAGGGTTATGACCGCGTGATGCCGCTCAACATCCAAGAAGGGCGGTACTTTACCCATGTGGAATCGCTGGCGGGCCGGAACGTGGCCATTATCGGCGCTGACATTGCCGACAACCTGTTTCCCAACAGTTATCCGCTCGGGCAAAGCATCAAGGTTTTCGGCAACAAAGCCACTGTAATCGGGGTGCTGGCGCGTCAGGGCGAGGGAACATTCGGCAATACCACCGACGAGCAGGTTTATCTCCCCGTAAATTTTTCGAGAAATTTTGTAAACCTCCGCAATGTAGGGACTACCATTATGGTTAAAGCGCATCCCAATGTGTCCAATCAGCAGCTCAACGACGAATTAACCGGTGTAATGCGGTCGCTCAGGAAAATACCCCCGGGCGATGAAAACGATTTTGCCCTGAACGAAGTCAGCGTTATCAATCAGGGATTACAGTCCTTCTTCAGCGGCCTGGCGGCTATCGGCTGGATTATCGGGGCTTTCTCACTGCTGGTGGGCGGCTTCGGAATTGCCAACATTATGTTCGTGTCGGTGCGTGAGCGTACCAATATCATCGGCATTCAAAAAGCCATTGGCGCAAAGAATTATTTTATCCTTCTGGAGTTTTTGTTCGAAGCGGTATTTCTTTCCCTCATGGGAGGGATCATTGGATTGATCCTGATCTATGCAGGCATCCTGATCTTCAAAAACAGCCTTCCCTTCGAACTGATGTTTACCCAGCAAAACATCCTCATCGGTCTCGGAATCTCCACGGCCATCGGGCTGATATCGGGATTTGTACCCGCATGGGTAGCTTCCCGGCTCGATCCGGTAGAAGCGATCAGGTTTGGAATATAAGCCTGGTTATTTGCCTGCATACCATGATAAAATCTTTATCGGCTTTTTTTTAACCTCCTTTCAGGTTATAAGTTGCATGAGGCTCAGTGGATTTTGTGGCTGAAGTTTTTTTGCATATTGCAAAAGTTGTTTTTACCCTTCAGGCCTTAACCTATTATTTTTATCTTTACAAAAATTTAACTTTAATGGAAAAACGCTGGGTGATAAAGGAAAAGGGTGATCCTGCAGCAGTGATGGAGCTGTCGCGATCGCTTAACATCAGCACTTTGCTTGCCAATTTGCTGGTGCAGCGGGGGATTACCACCTTTGAAGAAGCGAAAGCGTTTTTCCGGCCGAAGCTGACGCAACTGCACGATCCTTTTCTGATGAAGGATATGGACCGCGCCGTCCATCGCATTGAAAACGCCATCCGCTACCGCGAAAAGATCCTGGTGTACGGCGATTATGATGTAGATGGCACAACGGCTGTGGCTTTGGTGTATACTTTTCTGAAATCGCTCTACAAGGAAGTGGATTTCTATATCCCCGACCGGTATAGCGAAGGCTATGGCATTTCCAAATCGGGTGTGGAATTTGCCAGAAATCACAATTTTACGCTGATTATCGCACTGGACTGCGGGATAAAAGCCATCGACAACATTCGCTACGCCGGCGAAATGGGCATCGATTTTATTATTTGCGATCATCACAGGCCCGGCGATCAATTGCCACCGGCTTATGCCATTCTTGATCCCAAGCGGCCGGACTGCAATTATCCATACAAGGAGCTTTCGGGCTGCGGGCTTGGATTTAAGCTGGTTCAGGCTTTTTCGAAAAAGAACCATATGCCGTTCAAGCGGCTCGAGAAGTTTCTCGACCTGGTGGTGGTAAGCATCGCTTCAGATATCGTACCTATTACCGGCGAAAACCGCATCCTGGCATATTACGGGCTTAAACTGCTCAATTCAAATCCACGACCCGGATTTACAGCCATCCTCCATTACAGCAACATCAAAAAGAAAAGCGATTTTCAATATGTGGAGGAGGAGTTTGTATTTAACCGTAAGCTTACCATCAGCGATCTGGTATTTTTGATCGGACCACGCATTAATGCCGCTGGACGCATGGAGAGCGGAAGAAATTCGGTTGAACTGCTCATCAGCAAAAACATCGAAACTGCCATCGAAAAAGCCGAGCAGATCAATCAGTTCAACACCGAGCGCCGCCACCTCGACATGCAGGTTACCCAACACGCCCTGGAGGTATTGGCTTCCGATACAAAGCATCAGCAACGCAAAAGCACAATTGTGTATAACCCCGACTGGCATAAAGGGGTCCTGGGAATTGTGGCTTCGCGCCTCACCGAAACCTATTACCGCCCCACCATCATCCTCACCCAGTCGAACGGGCTGATTACCGGATCGGCCAGATCGGTGAAGGATTTCGATGTGTACAATGCCATCGATCAGTGTTACGATCTGCTCGAACATTTCGGAGGACATAAATATGCCGCAGGCCTGTCGATGAAGCCTGAAAATTTCGAGGCTTTCAGCGAGCGTTTCGAGCGAATCGTGGCCAACACCATCGAAGATCATATGCTGGTGCCTGAAATTGAAATCGATACAAAAATCAAGCTTAACAACATCTCAACAAAGTTTTACCGCATACTGAAACAATTTGCGCCTTACGGCCCGGAAAACATGGCGCCGGTATTTTTAACCGAAAGGGTGGTGGATACAGGCTATGGTTGTATTGTAGGTAAAAATCACCTGAAGCTGAGCGTGATCCATCCCGATATTTCCGGATTCCCGGTTGCCGCCATCGCTTTTCAACAGGGAAACAAACTTCCCATCATCCAAAGCGGGAAACCATTTACAATTTGCTATCATGTGGAGGAAAACGAGTGGAACGGTCATGTGTCGCTACAGCTAAATATCAAGGACATCAAGGACCATGACCAGGTGGAAGAGTATTACGACGAATGATCGGCTACCAGTTAAATCCAGTGCAGGTGAACCATTAACGCCCTTACCATCAGCACCACACCAAAAAATACCAGAATAATTCCCACAATGTGATTGAGGCGCCGGATGTTGGCCGGATTGAGCAGGCTTTTGATTCGTTTGGCAATATACGCCTTGATGAGGTCGGTGACGAAAATGGTGAACAAGGCACCTGAAAAGAAAAATACAGCCAGGCGGGTATCATCGCCATAAGTTGAGGTAATGCCCACGGTTATGCCCATCCAGAACAGCCACACAAAAGGGTTGGCAATGTTGAGGAAATATCCCTTTAAAATATAGGTGTACCATCCGGGCTTTTTCTCTTCAATCAAATCGCCGTTTTTATTCATAGCTACTTTGCGGCGAAATGTAACTACTCCGTAACCGATAAGAATAAATCCGCTGACAATGCCGAAGAAGAGTCTGTTGCTGTCGCTCGAGAGAATTTGGTTGGCACCGATAAAGGTTAAAACCACCAGGGTCAGATCGCTGAGAAAAATACCCGCAGCCAGCAAAACACCCGAACCGAATCCGCGATGGATGCTTGTTTGAACCAGCGCAAACAGTGCCGGCCCCAGCAATACCGCGATGGTTAATCCAAAAATTGCCCCTTCTAAAAATGGATTCATAATGTAAATCTTCCGTGCAAACGAATCAGCCGGCAAGCATATCCTGTTGGAGATGCCCTACCAGGATAAAGGAGCCTGCAAATTTAAAAATTATTATAAGCATAGATCGTTCAGGCGTGGGCGCCTGTATAGTTCGCCGTTAAATTTTTATTAAGCCTTGCCGGCCCCGGATTCCCTGAAGTTTTTCACATAATTCTCCCATTCCTCAAGCTGACGTGCTTTAATGACACGGGGGAATTTGTTCTGTGCGCCTTCCTTGCCGTGATCACGCATCCACTGATAAAAAATTTTTGTAGGAAGCACCTCCACAATCACATCCTTGATGGCGGCAATGCGTTCCACACGATAATCGTCGTTGAGCAATTTCAGGTTACTGTCGATTTTTTCGCGGGCTACCGCAGCATCCAGGTTGTCGTCGGTACCAAGGAACCATTTGTGTGCGAACATGGATCCATGCTTGATACCTGCCACTGTAAACTCCCTCACTTCGATGTTCAGATCGTGGCACATCATCTCTACTGCCCGGTTCATGTTTTCCTGCGAAAGATGTTCACCGCAAAGGCTGAGGTAATGTTTTGTACGTCCGGTGATGCGGATTTCGTTGAGCTTTTTCGAAGTAAATTTGATGGTATCGCCGATGAGATACCGCCATGCTCCTGCATTGGAACTGATCAGCAGGGCATACTCCTTTCCTTCTTCAACGGCATCAAGTGTGAGGGTTTCGGGATTCTCTGCCAGATTTCCCTCCTCATCAAAATTTTTTCTGTTGAAAGGAATAAACTCAAAAAACAACCCGGTATCCAGCGACATCTGCATGCTGTCGACGTGCGGGCGCTTCTGATAGGCAATAAAACCTTCGGAAGCAAGATAGGTTTCCATGTAAGTCAGCGGCTTGGCCAGCAGCCTTTCAAATCCTTTTACATAAGGAGCAAGCGAAACGCCGCCATGAACATAAATGGAGAGGTTGGGCCAGATTTCGTGAATATTTTTCAGGTTGTACCGGGCGATAATTTTTTCGAGCAGTATTTGCAGCCATGCCGGCACTCCTACAATCACCCCGATGTCCCAGTCTTTGGCTTTGCGTACAATCTCCTCGAGTTTGGTGGGCCAGTCGCGTTCCTTCGAAATGCGTTTTCCCGGTTTATAAAACACCTGAAACCAGAACGGAATGTTTCCAGTGGTAATTCCTGACAAGTCGCCGGCATAATACGTACCATTAAATTGCAGGTGTGTGCTGCCGCCCAGCATCAGAATGCCCTTGCCTTTCTCGAAGAATTCGGGAGGAAAGTTGTATTGGGCCAGCGAAAGCAATTGCCTGACACTGGTTTTTTTAATGGACTTCAGCATGTCGTTGGTTACCGGAATATATTTGCTCGAAGCTTCCGAAGTTCCGGAACTCAGGGCGAAATACTTTACCTTTCCCGGCCAGGTAACATAGGGTTCTCCATTAAGCGAACGATACCACCAGCGTTTATGGATGGTGTTGTAATCGTGTACCGGCACGTTGCGCTGAAACTCTTCAACGATATTGCGGGAGCGGAGTATTTCACTGAATCCATAGGTTTCGCCAAAATGGGTAAACTGGGCTTTGCGCAAAAGTTTCTTCAGCATGTTCCTTTGCGCCTGGCAGCCATCGAAGTTACGTTGGTTTTCCTTGTTGCTCAGGCTTCTGAGCTCGATGGCGCGTTTTATGATTGAACCAATGATTGGCAATATTTGTCTCGTTTTAGTTCGTTCGATTTATCTTTATCTTCGCGGCAAAAATATAAATTTTTTTTATCGGATTGAGATAGCAAATTATTGTTTCTCAACAGGTTGTTTTTTAATGATTAAATAATCAATTCACCTGAAAATGAAAGCATTCAGGATCGTGTTGCGGGCAGTAGGGGTGGCAATCGCCCTGGTTTTCATTTTTTTAATTGTAGCTGTTTTGGTAGCTGTTATTACCGACTTTAACCCGCCACCACATGCCATCCTTGCACCGGAAGGCAATCCCGGGAAGAGCGTAGTTGAAAAATCGCGCATCAGCATCATGAGCTGGAATATCGGGTACGCCGGACTCGGCAGTGACATGGATTTCTTTTATGATGGCGGAGAAAATGTGCGCCCTCCCAAACAGCTTAACTGGGAGTATTTCAGTGGTATCACCAAATTTTTGCAAAAAATGGATACGCTGGATTTTATGCTTTTGCAGGAGGTTGACAAAACAGCAAGACGATCGCACCGTCAAAATCAGGTGGAATTTTTGCGAAACCTGTTGAACGGCTTCCAAAGCATTTTTGCCCGAAATTATGATGTCATGTTTGTTCCGGTACCGGTTAATAATCCAATGGGCAGGGTGGAAAGCGGCCTGATGAATTTCTCTGTGTACGATGCCACTACCAGCGAACGTATTGATTATCCGGGTGGATATGGTTTTCCCAAGAGGCTGTTCATGCTCGACCGTTGTTTTATCATTCAGCGGTATGTAACGGCACAGGGCAAATTGCTGGCGGTGGTCAACACCCACAATTCGGCATTCGACGACGGGCGACTGCGCCGGCAGGAGTTCGAATTTCTTCGGGAGGCTGTTCTTGAAGAATACAGCAAAGGGCATTATGTGATCGTTGGTGGCGACTGGAATCGCAACCCTCCGGAATATGATCCGGAGGAAATTCTTACCGGTGATACTGCCGTGAATATTGATATGGGAAATATTCCAATGGATTTTATGCCGGAAGGATGGACCTGGATGCATGATGAAACCGTCCCCAGCAACAGATGGGTGAACAGGCCCTATAAAAAAGCAACCACGAAAACCACCACCATCGATTTTTTTCTTGTTTCACCCAACATAAAACCGCTGGAAGTGCAAACCCCCGACCTGGGTTTCAGATATTCCGATCATAACCCGGTGATTATCCGTGTGGAGCTGATTAATTAATTCTTTTGATTCAGGAACCCCAGGGGGGATTATAAAACTGAAAAAAAGTTTTAGCGGAGCTTTGTTTCGGTAAAAGTTATATGTACTTTTACAGGAAATCTGTTTGTCACCCTCAACCTCGTGAAAAATGAAACGTATATTGACCATAACAGCCATCGTTGTCTCCCTTTTGACAGGCGTTATTCCCTGTACCGGCGCCACGGGACAAAGCCTGAAGGGCATTCGGTTCATTTCCGCTGCACCTGTTGCTTCACCTTCGAAAGGAATTATCTTCCAGGAAGATATTGCTTTTGCAGATCAGGCAGAAACCGACAGGGTTTTTGAAACCACATCATCTTATAAAGAAAAACCGGAAGCGCCTCTAGATTCAACAGGTTTATGGATTGATGCAGGTGCTGATTCCTCCCTTTGCCTCAACGGGGTTTATTTTTATACCTGGGGCGATGCAGCTAATTACTCGTTCCTTTTGTGGAAAACCAGCGGAGATGGGTTTTTTGACGACGCCAACACACTAAATACATTTTACTATCCGGGATACAACGACATTGCCACCGGTAATTTCAAGTTTTACCTGAAGGGATGGTCTTTAACGCACCAGAATGATTCCATTGTCGACAGTGTACAAATATCCATTGTTGTGGCGCCATCAAGCAATGCCGGGGAGGATATCGAACTTTGTGAAGGTTCCATTGCACCGCTTTCGGGCCAGGCCGAGCATTATGCCTCGCTGCTGTGGTCATCCACCGGTGATGGCTATTTTAGCGATGCCACGATTTTGAATCCTGTATATGTGCCGGGTTCCGAAGATATTGCCGATGGCAATGCCGCACTGTGCCTGGTTGCATATCCGATTTCTCCCTGTGCGGCTCCCCATGCAAATTGTATGAATCTGGACATTGTACGGGAGCCGGTGGTTAATGCCGGAAGCGATACCCTGCTGTGTGAAACCGAAGTGCTGCAACTTGAAGGTTTTGCAGCCCATCATGAGAATAGTTTCTGGACCACATCCGGGGATGGCGTTTTTAGTGATCCTTACACGGTAAATCCTGTGTATACGCCCGGAGATGAGGATATATCCGCCGGAACCGTGGAACTGCAGTTTACTGCAACTGCCAAATTGCCATGCCTGAATGATGCCGTCGACCAACTTACGTTGACTATTCAGAAGAACCCTGTCACCTCTCATGTTCCCAGCCAGTTGGCCTGCGGCGGACAGCCGGTTCAACTGGAAGCTGCAGCATCGGGTTTTTCTTCAGTATACTGGATTACCTACGGCGATGGCAGCTTTGATAATCCTTCCATTCTCAATCCTGTTTATAATCCCGGTGCGCTCGATCTTTCCAGGGGGTATGTATTTCTCGAATTGAATGCACTTCCTGTTTCGCCCTGTACCCACGTGCCGGGATCGTACATTCTGGTAAATTTTGTTCCCGAACCGCAATTGACAGCGGCTCCGGATACAATAACCTGTGCAGGCATCAACCCCGAGGTTTCTGCTGAGGCGATGTATTATTCAGACATTGAATGGATCACTGCTGGCGATGGTTATTTTGATAGTGCACAAATCCTGAACCCCGTCTATTATCCGGGTACTGATGATATCCAGAACGGACAGGTTCTGCTCCAGGTTCAGGCATTTCCCCTTTCACCTTGTGAGGTTGTTGCTTCGGACGATCTTCTTGTCGAAATAGCACCATTTCCCTGGGCAAATGCAGGAGCTGACTTCACCACCTGCGATCAGGCTGCCCTTCAGGGCGAAGTTGCAAACAGCAGTTCAATGCTATGGATCACAACGGGTGACGGATCATTCAGCAATGCCACAATTCCCGATCCGGTATATTTTGCCGGTGAACAGGATATCGAAAACTCTTCGGTGGAGTTGGTACTTACGGCTATGCCTGCCTGGCCCTGCCAAACGGGAAATTCGGATACTGTGATTTACCAGATAGATATCCCAGAGGTGATTAACCACCAGATGGACGAACAGGTGCTTTATGCCGGGGCACCCCTGGAACTTGCTTTTGAGGCTGCCAGTCAGCTTGAAGGAACTTATGAATGGTATTTGAATGGCGAAATTATTTCCGGATGCGAAAGCCCTGCTTTACTTGTTGCGGAAGTGTGCTTTGAGGATGCGGGAACCTACCATTGTACCTACAACAATGGCTGCTATGAGATTTACAGCGATACCGCGATGGTAGTGGTGTATCAGCAGGATACACAGCAGTTTTTACTTAGTAAGGGATGGAGTGGAATATCTTCATACATCCAGCCGGAAAATGCTGAAATTACGATGCTTCTTGAGCCTGTAGTAAGCGATATGATTATCCTTACCAACGACCAGGGTGTGTATTGGCCCGACGAAAATCTGAACACCATCGATGAGTGGTTCAACAATTTCGGTTACAGGATAAAAATGAGAGAAGCGGCTACATTCTCATTCACAGGCTGGGTCCGTTATCCGCCTGCTCCGCTCACCATTACGCCGGGATGGTCGCTGTTTCCGGTTACCACTACCGAACCCATGGAAATAGAAACAGTGTTTGCTGATTACCCGCAAGTGGTCATGATAAAAGAAGTGGCCGGAACAAAACTCTATTGGCCGGCCATGGGTATTTTCACCCTTGAATACCTTGAGCCGGGAAAGGCTTATCAGGTGTACAATTCAGTACCTGACAACCTGATCCTGATTTTGCCTCCCGACGGCGGGCAGTAATTCTGCTTAATCTTCTTTCCTCGACTCGATCAGAATTTCAAGAATCCGGATGCCTGCTTCCGAAATAACCGTTCCCGGTCCGAAGATAGCTACAACGCCGGCATCATAAAGAAATTGATAATCCTGGTGCGGGATTACACCACCCACGATCACCATAATATCTTCACGTCCGAGTTTTTTCAATTCTTCGATCACCTGCGGAACCAGGGTCTTGTGTCCGGCGGCAAGGCTGGAAACTCCAAGCACGTGTACATCGTTTTCCACGGCCTGGCGTGCTGCCTCGGCAGGAGTCTGGAAGAGTGGTCCGATGTCTACGTCGAAGCCAATGTCGGCATAGCCGGTGGCTACCACTTTGGCGCCGCGGTCGTGGCCGTCCTGGCCCATTTTTGCGATCATAATCCGCGGACGGCGGCCGTCCATTTCAGCAAAATTATCGGCCAGCGCACAGGCCTTGCTGAATTTTTCGTTTCCTTTTGATTCTGATGAATACACGCCTGAAATAGATCTGATGACTGCTTTATATCTTCCGAAAACTTTTTCGCAAGCCAGCGAAATTTCGCCGAGCGAAGCCCTGCGCTTTGCTGCTTCAACCGAAAGTTCCAGCAGGTTGCCCTCGCCGGTTTCGCAGGCTTTGGTAATGGCCTCGAGCGATTCCTGCACGGCGGCTTCGTCGCGCTCGGCGCGGAGTTTTTCCAGACGCCTGATCTGGGCGCTGCGCACGGCGGTATTATCCACCTCGAGAATTTCGATGGGATCTTCTTTTTCGAGCCGGTATTTGTTGATGCCCACGATGGTATCCTTGTGCGAATCGATGCGGGCCTGCTTGCGTGCTGCGGCTTCCTCGATGCGCATTTTGGGCAATCCGGTTTCGATGGCTTTGGCCATCCCGCCAAGCTCTTCCACCTCCTCGATCAGTTTCCAGGCACGCTGAGCAATTTCGTGGGTAAGGGTTTCCACGTAATACGATCCTGCCCATGGATCCACGGCTTTGGTGATGTTGGTTTCTTCGGCGATATAAATCTGCGTATTTCGTGCAATCCTTGCTGAAAAATCAGTGGGCAATGCGATGGCTTCATCCAGCGCATTGGTATGCAGCGATTGTGTGTGGCCGAGGGTGGCGCCCATGGCTTCGATACAGGTACGTGCCACGTTGTTGAAGGGATCCTGCTCGGTGAGGCTCCACCCGGAAGTCTGGCAGTGCGTGCGCAGCGCCATCGACTTTGGATTTTTCGGGTTGAAACGTTTCACCAGTTTAGCCCACAGCATACGTGCTGCACGCATTTTGGCAATTTCCATAAAATGATTCATGCCAATGCCCCAGAAAAATGAAAGACGCGGCGCGAAGGAATCGATGTCCATTCCGGCGTTCACGCCCGTGCGCAGGTATTCAAGACCGTCGGCAAGGGTATAAGCCAATTCGATGTCGGCGGTGGCGCCGGCTTCCTGCATGTGATAGCCGCTGATGCTGATGGAATTGAACCGCGGCATGTTTTGGGAAGTGTATTGGAAGATATCCGCAATGATCCGCATTGAAGGCAATGGCGGATAAATATAGGTATTGCGCACCATGAATTCCTTCAGGATATCGTTCTGAATGGTACCCGTTAGTTCTTCAAGTTTCACGCCCTGTTCCAATCCGGCTACAATGTAAAATGCCAAAACGGGCAATACCGCGCCGTTCATGGTCATCGATACCGACATTTTGTCAAGCGGGATCTGGTCGAACAAAATCTGCATATCGAGGATTGAATCCACGGCAACACCGGCCTTTCCCACATCGCCGGTTACACGCTCGTGATCGGAGTCGTAGCCGCGGTGCGTGGCCAGGTCGAAAGCGATGGAAAGTCCTTTTTGTCCGGCAGCCAAATTGCGGCGATAAAACGCATTGGACTCTTCTGCCGTTGAAAAGCCTGCATACTGCCTGATGGTCCACGGACGCATCACGTACATCGTCGAATACGGTCCGCGCAAAAACGGCGGAATGCCTGCTGCGTAATTCAGATGTTCCATTTTTTCCAGGTCGGCGGCGGTATAAACCGGCTTCACGGGAATTTGCTCAGGCGTGGTCCAGTGGTTTTCTATCTTGTTTTCTTTTTCCCATTCCCTGGCATTAAGGCCCGAAACAGGTGAAGACTTTATATTGATATTCTTGAAATTCGGTTTCATTGTCTGAATGTTTTTAATGTTTACCACTCATTCGGTTAGTTGATGCCCAGTTGCTTCTGAAATTCCTTCAGGGTTTCGAGCACATTGGATTTCATGTGGATGAAATGCCTGATGCCTTTTGATTTCAGCTCCTCAACCGTATCTTTGGGATAACCGGCTATTACTACGATGGCTTTATCGCCGATTTTTTCGTTGATGTCCGGTGCGATGGCAGGGTAATCCTCATCGGAAGCACAGATTACCACGATTTCGGCCTTGCTGTCGAGGGCAGCTTTTACACCCTGATCGATGTGTGTAAATCCGTTGTTGTCGATGGCTTCATAGCCGGCACAGGCGAAAAAGTTGCTCGAGAATTGCGAACGGGCGCGGCGCATGGCGAGGTTTCCGTAAGTAAACATGAAAGCAGCCGGGCGTTTATGATCCCGGGCATAAATATCGGTAGCAGCTCTCAACTGTTCGAATGCCTGTGCACCCCGGTAAATTTTCAGTGGTTCGGCAATGGCACCGGTGACCGATGAATTTGATGGTTTCATCACGTCAGGGTTGATGCTTTCGTCAAGTTTTTCACCGAAATTGGGATATTGATTGGTCCCTACCAGCACCTCTTTGCGGGTGGCAATGTCTATATCGCGTTTTTTCGCGGTAGCTCCGATGCGCCCCTGCACGAAACCCTGTTTGAAGGCCTCTGTAAAACCTCCTATTTCATCAGTTTCCAGGAAAAGCTTCCAGGCTTCCTCCACGATGGCGTTGGTAAGGTTTTCGATATAATATGAGCCTGCCGCCGGATCGACGATCTTATCAAAATGCGATTCTTCCTTAAGCAACAACTGCTGATTGCGTGCAATCCGTTCCGAAAATTCCGACGGTGTTTCGAAGCTGGCGTTGAACGGCCTTACGGTTAGCGAATTGGCGCCGCCAATGATGGCCGACATGGCTTCGGTGGTTGTTCTGAGCATGTTCACGTAAGGATCATACAAGCTCTTGTTCCAGTCGGCCGTCACCGCGTGGATATGCGTTCTTGTAATCCATGCATCCGAAGGCCCGTAAGCATTCACGATCCTGGCCCACAGCAGCCGTGCTGCCCTGATCTTGGCAATCTCCAGAAAGTAATCCGACCCTACACCAAAATGGAATTTGATATTTGGGGCAATGCTGTCGACGGACAACCCTTTTTCGGTTAACCGGCTCAGATATTCATTTCCGCAGGCAAGCGCAAATGCCAGTTCCTCAACATTGTTGGCTCCTGCATTTTTGAAATGATAAGCGCTTACAGCCAGTGTCCTGAAATGCGGCGCATGTTTCGATGCCTCGATTAGTTGGTGGCATGTTTCGAAATCCTCAGCTTCAGAACTGTAAAAATTTCCGGTAGACATCAGTTGGCCAAGCGGATCATAGTTTACCGATCCGTGGATCTTTTGCAAGTCGCGGTTGTATTTTTTTACCAGTTCGAAATAAATATCGAAAATTTCCGGGGCCTGTTTTCCGCATACGAAATTCACTTCCACGATTTGTGCGTAGATGTTTTCCATCAGCTTTTCGATTTCATCGATGCTGTATCTGCGCGAACTGTCGAGCACCCATCCCAGCGAATCGATTCCCTTCATCAGAATGTCGAGCGCTTTTTTATTCGCCGCTTCGATGCTTTCCACACGAATATCCTGACGGATAAACCAGTTGTTCTGGTTTTTTCTGCCACTGCGGACAAACGGAAAATCGCCGGGATAAACATCGAGGTATTCCAGTCCTTCGAGATGTTCCTGCCGGTAATACGGTTGTACATCGAAGCCTTCGCGGGTTTTCCATACCAGCTTTCGCTGATAATCGGCTCCTTTCAAATCTTTCAGGATCTGGTTTTCCCATTCCTCCGTCGTAACCGGGCGGAATTCTCCAAACAGCTCCACTTGCTTGTTATTTAATGATAAATCATCCATAATCAGCCGGATTTATGTTTTGGTTGAAAATTTTATTCGTATAACTTTATTTCCTCAAAAACAACATGTTTCTTATTGGGTGGGCAAAATTAAAACAAATATTGCACTTCGATACGCCCGGAAGCGGCAGTATTTGTTAAATAGTTAACACAGAATTTTAACAAAATCTAACAGCTTCATCCGCAAATATTTTAAAAAGAATAGCAGGATGCACGATGCTGCATAGAAATGCACCCGTGTGCATCCCTGCTGCCTTTTTGACAGAAAATTTGTCAGTACAATTTTTGGATGCTCATCCGGAAGGATGAAACCGGGTTTCTGTTTAAAAATCAGCGAATAACGCAGGATTACCGGATGTTGGTGCTTCACCGGCATCTTAGATATTGACATCATTTTCCGCTAAATAATGCAAATGGCACAATGATTGACCAAGCTGCCACCAAACAAAGAAAATCTAAAAATTATTCATAAAAAAGGAGCATCAAAACATGGGAAAAATAATTGGAATTGACCTGGGAACCACCAACTCATGCGTTGCAGTAATGGAAGGAAACGAACCTGTTGTCATCCCCAATTCGGAGGGACGCAGAACCACTCCTTCTATCGTTGCCTTTACCGAGAGCGGCGAACGCAAGGTAGGTGACCCCGCAAAAAGGCAAGCGATTACCAATCCTACACAAACGGTTTATTCGATAAAACGTTTCATGGGAGAACCCTACGACAGGGTACAGAAAGAAATTAACCGCGTTTCTTATCAGGTGGTAAAAGGTGAAAACGAAACCACGCGCGTAAAAATTAAGGACCGTCAATATACTCCCCAGGAAATTTCGGCCATGGTTCTTCAAAAAATGAAGAAAACTGCCGAAGACTATCTGGGTTCCACCGTAACAGATGCCGTAATTACGGTGCCTGCTTACTTTAGCGATTCGCAGCGCCAGGCTACTAAAGAAGCCGGTGAAATTGCAGGCTTGAATGTACGCAGGATCATCAACGAGCCTACTGCCGCATCACTGGCTTATGGTCTCGACAAGAAAAGGGAAGATGCAAAGGTGGCCGTTTTCGACCTTGGTGGAGGTACTTTTGATATTTCGATCCTCGAGCTTGGTGACGGCGTATTCGAAGTAAAATCCACCAACGGAGACACCCACCTTGGTGGTGACGATTTCGACCAGGTGATTATCGAGTGGCTTGCAGAGGAGTTCAAGAAAGATCATAATGTGGACCTGAAGAGGGATCCGATGGCCCTGCAGCGTTTGAAAGAAGCTGCCGAGAAAGCCAAGATCGAACTCTCGAGCTCGAGCGAAACCGAAATCAACCTGCCCTACATCATGCCGATCGACGGCATTCCGCAGCACCTCGTAAGAAAACTTACCCGTTCGAAATTCGAACAACTGGCCGACCAGCTTATCAAAGCTACCATCGAGCCATGTAAAAAAGCACTGAAAGATGCCGGCCTCAGCGCATCGGATATTGATGAGGTGATTCTGGTGGGTGGTTCAACGCGTATTCCTGCCATCCAGAATGTTGTGAAGGATTTCTTCGGAAAAGAACCCTCCAAAGGCGTAAACCCGGATGAGGTGGTGGCTGTTGGCGCTGCCATTCAGGGAGGCGTATTGAGCGGAGACGTAAAGGACGTACTGCTGCTTGATGTTACTCCGCTTTCATTGGGTATTGAAACCCTGGGCGGCGTAATGACCAAGCTGATCCCGTCAAACACCACCATCCCGACCAAAAAGTCGGAAGTGTTCTCCACGGCTGCCGACAACCAGCCATCGGTTGAGATTCATGTGCTTCAGGGCGAACGTCCCATGGCAAAGGACAACAAAACCATCGGACGATTCCACCTCGACGGAATTCCGCCGGCACCGCGTGGCATACCGCAAATAGAAGTAACTTTCGACATCGATGCCAACGGAATCCTTAATGTATCGGCAAAGGATAAAGGTACCGGTAAATCGCAAAGCATCCGTATTGAAGCTTCCTCCGGATTGTCGGATGAAGAAATTCGAAAGATGAAAGCCGAAGCCGAAGCCAATGCCGAAGAGGATAAAAAAGCAAAGGAAAAGATCGACAAAATGAACCAGGCCGACAGCCTGATTTTCCAGACCGAAAAACAACTTAAGGAATTCGGTGATAAAATTCCGGCCGACAAGAAAAAGCCGATCGAGGACGCCCTCGCCGAGCTGAAACAAGCGCATAAAAATGAAGATATCGCTGCCATTGATGCAGCTACCAAAAAGCTCAACGACGTGTTTCAGGCTGCCAGCCAGGAAATGTACAGCGCCGGTCAGCAGCAGGGTGAACAGCAGCAGGGCGGACAGCCCGGCGGCGAGCAGCAGCAACAGCAGAAAGGCGGCAACGACGACGACGTGACAGATGTAGATTTCGAAGAAGTTAAAGACGATAAATAATTGTTAGTTGGATACTTAATTAAAATCCCGGTGAATTTTCACCGGGATTTTTTTTCTCTTCATTTTTTTTGTAAATATACTGCCGGGCGGCAAGACTTTTTTTCCTACCTTTATTTGTTTTTTCTTAACAAAAATTTAAATACATTATTTCTACTCATCCGACAATTATTGACATCTTTGTCAACACATTAAAAAATCGATTTTTATGAATGCTTTTTTACGTTCGGGAATGATTATGTTCCTGTTTTGCTTTGGTACCCTTGCAGCCCAGGTTCCCACCGACTGGCAGGACGATACCGACATCAACACCTTCCAGGAAAGTACGATGATTTACGAAGGTGCCTACAGTTGCGGCATCGAGGTAACTACGGGCATCCAGGCCGATTGCGACCTTTCGAACCTGGTTGAAATCCCCGTTACCGCCGGCGAAACCTTTAAGGTGTCATTCTGGTATTTCACCAGCGAGCATGTGCGGATGCGCGCAGCTTTCGACTGGGTAGGCTCCGGTGCCACTTACTCGCCAAACTATGCCGGCCCCACCACCACCGGCGACTGGGAAGAGTTTGTTTTTGAAAGCGAGGTACCGGAAGGTGTCACCGGCGTTTACCTGCGCATCCGTGCTTACGACGTGAGTGGATTTGCAGCCCCGGAAACCCAATATATCGATGCGGTAACCTTTGAAAGTCCTGTGGGCAATCCCCTGCCGGTAGCCAATGGCGGATTCGAAACCTGGCCCGGAACCAGCCCGGAACCTACCAGTTACCCCACGGCCTTTGCAGCCAGTGCCAACAACCTGAACATCGACCTGAGCTGGATAGATGCCACAGGTGCGCAGTTACCCGACGCATACCTGATCCTTGCCCTCGACAACCCCGACATCATTCCTCCGACAGATGGTACCTTTGTCGTGGACGATTTAGACCTGAACGATGGCGAAGGCGCTGCCAACGTAGCCTTTGGACAGGAAAACTTCTCCTTTGCCAACCTTCCGGCCAATACTACTTACTATTTCAAAATATTTCCATACACCAATTCCGGACCCAATGTGGATTATAAAACCGATGGTACACCACCCTCGGCACAGGCTACCACTTCTAACGTTATCACCATACATTTTGAAGGGTTTGATGAAAGCTGGGGCGGATATGAAACCGTGAGCGTGATTGGCGATCAGGTTTGGGACCGCGATAATTCGTTCGGGATTGGCGGTACGCCGTGTGCAAAAATGAGTGGGTTCTTAGGAGGCGCCCAGGAAAACGAAGACTGGCTGATTTCTCCCTCCTTCGACTTCACGCAGTACGACAACGAAATCCTCAGCTTTTACACGGCCGTGGGCTATCCCACTACCGAACAGCAGCTCTCGGTCCTGGTTTCCACCGACTATGACGGCGGCGGCGATCCCAATGCTGCCACCTGGACCGAACTGAATCCGGTGCTGGCCAGCGGCGATCCTTTTTGGGAATGGACCTTCTCGGAATACCTTGATGTTTCGGGATTTGAAAGTGACAACGTGCACATTGCCTTTAAATATGTTTCCGATAACCTGGAAGCAGCCACCTGGGAGGTGGACGAAATACAGATTACGGCAGGCGGCAGCGCCACACCGATCATCTCGGTGATCACTCCCGCAGCAGGCGCCGCATGGATCCAGGGCAACAGCTACAACATCACCTGGAATGCCCTCAACACGCTCGACAATGTAACCATCGAAGTGACCGATAACGCCTCTGCCGGCACCCCAACCTGGACCACGCTGGGAACTGCGGTAGCCAATGCAGGTTCATGGGCGTGGGATATTCCGGCCGGTCAGGAACCCGGCAACGATTACCAGATCCGCATTACCGATGTGGCAGCCGATGTCACCGGCTATAGCGGCATCTTTTCAGTGATTGAGCCGCCGACGATTTACGATATTGTTATCAACGAGATTATGTATAACCCTCCTCCGGAGCTCGGCAATGACGACTATTGGGAATACCTTGAGATTTACAACAATGAGAACGAAACGGTAGATCTTAGCAACTGGTATTTCAGCAATGGTATCGAATTTACTTTTGAACCGGGAACGGTGATCGGCGCCGGCGAATACCTGGTGATTGCCCGCGTACCCGACAGCATCGCCAGTTTTTATGGCATCACCAATTTGGTGGGACCTTTTGCCGGTGGTGCGCTCAATAATGGGGGCGAAACCGTGGAATTAGCAGATGCCGCAGGAAATCAGATCGATATTGTGATCTACAGCGACAATGCCCCCTGGCCCACTGAACCCGATGGAAACGGGCCGTCGCTTTCGCTGCTCGATCCTGAGCTCGACAACAATGTGGCCGAAAACTGGGCTGCCAGCTTTCAAAACTTTGGTACACCGGGTGAACTGAATTTCCCGGCCGAACCGGTTCTTACGGTGGTTTATCCCAATGGCGGTGAATATTTCCAGCAGGGCGAAACCTATGACATTACCTGGAGCTACCTGAATTTTGACGGCGATATTAAAATCGAACTGATCAACGGCGGCAGCACGGTTCTGGCCGATGCCGTAGACGTAAGCCTTGGCGAATGGACCTGGCTTGTTCCCGCAGGTCAGCCTACCGGTGATCAGTATAAAATTAAAATTTCTGATGCCGAGGATGGAGATCCGATGGATGAAAGCGACGATGTATTCTCGATTATCGAACCCGTGGAAGTTCCATTTTTGGTGATCACGGAAATTATGTACAACCCGCCTGAAGCAGGCAACGATTCTCTGGAGTTTCTTGAGATTTACAACAACGATATAAATGCGGTAGATCTGACGGATTATTATTTCTCAGAGGGTATTGAATTTACGTTTCCCGCTGCCACGATCAATCCGGGCGAATACCTGCTGGTTTCCGTCAATGCACAGGCTATGTACAATACTTTCGGGGTAACGGCCTACCAGTGGACCAACGGTGCGCTGAACAACGGCGGCGAAGATGTCCAACTCATGGACAAGTTTGGCAACCTGGTCGACATGGTGGATTACAGCCCTGAACTTCCGTGGGATACACTTGCAGATGGTTACGGCCCCTCGCTTACCTTCTGCAATCCTGATCTGGACAACAACATTGCTGAAAACTGGACCATCTCAACCGAATTTGCAGCCGTAAACACTGCCAACGATACCATCTGGGCAACACCCGGAACCGGATGTGCCATTTTGCCATTTGCCGAATTCACCGCCGACAACACCTCCATTCAGGAAGGGCAAAGTGTGAATTTCACCGATCTTTCAACCGGTAACCCCACCAACTGGGAATGGACCTTCCAGGGAGGCACACCGTCCACGTTCAACGGACAGATTCCACCGGCGGTCGTTTACAACACCGCCGGAACCTATGATGTTTCGCTTACCGTAACCAATGCCTACGGGCAAAGCACCGAAACAAAAGAGGATTTTATCGAGGTATTCGAATTGCCGCCACCACCGGCAGCCAATTTTGCCGCAAACCTCACCACTATCTATGTAGGTGAAAGCATCGATTTTACAGACCTTTCCACAAACGTGCCCACCTCATGGCAGTGGACCTTTGAAGGCGGCACACCATCTTCGTCTACGGTACAAAACCCGACCGGGATCACTTATAATACCGCCGGGTCGTTTGATGTGACCTTAACAGCTACCAACGCCTATGGCTCGGATACCGAAGTCAAGGCAGATTACATCACCGTGCAGGTGATCCCGCCGCCGCAGGCAGCCTTCACTGCCAGCGAAACTACCATTTTTGTCGGCGAAAGCATCACCTTCACCGATCAGTCTGCAGGAAATCCTACAAGCTGGGATTGGACCTTCGAGGGCGGCACACCGTCCGGGTAGAACCAGCAGAATCCGGGGCAGATAACCTATAATTCTGCAGGCCTCTTCGACGTATCGCTCACCGTTTCCAACCAGAACGGATCCACAACCGAAACTAAAACGGACTATATTTCGGTTCTGGAAGTAATGGATTACAACCTTGTGATCACCGAAATCATGTACAATCCGCCGGAAAGTGGCGAGGATGTTCTCGAATTTATTGAACTCTACAATTTCGGATCTTCGGTAAACCTGGGCGGCTTGTATTTTTCTGACGGGATAGAGTTTGAATTTCCGCCGGTGGTGCTTGGTGCAGGCGAATTTTTCCTGGTGGCCAAAAATGCCGATGCTTTCCAGGATGCCTTTGGTATTGAAGCCGAACAATGGACCGACGGAGCATTGAGCAATGGCGGAGAATTGTTACAGATCATGGATCTGAGCGGAAACATTATCGACCAGGTGGAATATTCGGATGCCGCACCCTGGCCCCTCGAACCTGATGGCAACGGGCCTTCGCTCACCTTCTGTTACCCAACCGAAGATAATAACGTGGGTGAACTATGGTATGCGTCTGTGTCTTTAGCTGGGCAGAATTCGCAGGGGCAGGATCTGTTCGCTACTCCGGGAGAGTTTTGCGAATTTATAGGGGTGAACGAACCTCCCCGGACAATGCTTTCAATTTATCCCAATCCGGGGGAAGGCTTGTTTTCAGTGGATTTTGGGAATACGGACAGCCGATTTGTAAAAGTTTACAACCTCACAGGAGAGTTGATCTTTGAAGATCAAACTACAGGTAACGAAATGCTTATCGACCTGAGGGACAAAATGCCGGGAATTTATTTGTTGCACATCACCAACAAGCTTACCGGCGAAATAGTAACCAACAAGCTGATTATTAATTAAACATTTATATAAATTAAAATAAAAAACGGAATCACATGAAAAAACTTTTCTTTTTAATGGTGGCAATCATGATTTCAGCCACAACGACATTAGGACAGGCTACTGATCTTTTTATCTCGGAATATGCCGAGGGAAGTAGCTACAATAAATACATCGAAATATACAACGGAACCGGAGCACCGGTGGATTTAACCATTTACGAACTCAAGATCGGCAGCAACGGCAATCTCATGGAAAATTCCGTCACACTTGAAGGAACCCTCGAAGATGGCGGTGTGTATGTGGTTTCGCATGCGCAGGCTTCGGATGAGATTCTTGCCATTGCAAACCTTACCAGCAGTTCGGTGATCAATTTCAATGGAAACGATGCCTTGGGGCTGTTCAAGGACGGAACCCTGATCGACGTAATCGGTGTGGAAGGTGAAAATCCGGGAGTTGCCTGGATGGTTGCCGGTGTGGAAGGAACAATAGATCATACCCTGATCAGGAAGCCTGATGTTTGCTCGCCCACCACCGACTGGACAGCTTCGGCGGGTACCAATGCCGACGATTCGCAGTGGATTGTGAATGATATCAACTATTGGGATGACCTGGGCATGCATACTGCCAATTGCGGTGGTACGGTGCTTCCGGAACCCACAAATTATCCTACTGCATTTGCAGCCAACGGAAGTAATCTAAATATTACGGTTAGCTGGACGGATGCCACCGGTGAGGTGATTCCGCAGGGTTACCTGCTTATCGGCAGCGAAGATGATGATATCGACCTGCCCGTTGACGGCACACCGGTTTCCAACGACCCGAACCTGAGCGACGGATACGCCGCCATAAATGTAATGGCGGGCACGGAAGCCTACCAGTTCAGCAACCTGATGGAAAATACTACCTATTATTTCATGATCTTCCCCTACACCAATGCGGGCTCTTCCATCGACTATAAAACCGACGGCACTGCACCCTATGCTGAGGCTACTACCGGCGATTCACCCTATCTGCTTTACACCGATTTCAACGACGACTGGGGCGGATGGATGACCTATAGTGTAACCGGCGATCAGGAATGGAGCCGCGACAACACCTATGGTATCAACGGCACGCCTTGCGCCCTGATGAGCGGATATTCCGGCGGCCCCCTCGACAACGAGGACTGGCTGATTTCTCCCGTACTGGACTTTACGGCTACCAATGGAGAAACCCTGAAGTTTTATTCGGCTACCAGTTACGACGGGCCGCAGCTCGAACTGCGCGTGTCAACAGATTATGACGGTTCGGGCAATCCCAACGATTTTACCTGGACCGATCTTACTTCGCAGGTCAACTGGTCGGAAGGCAGTTTTGAATGGACCGAGTCGGGAAGTATTGATCTGGCTGGCTTTTCAGGAAATATGGTGTACATTGCCTACACCTATTATTCCACCACTGCCGGTGCGGCAAACTGGGAAATCGACAACGTGGAAGTAACCCAGTCGGAAATTGTGGGTGAGCCCACCAACTATCCCACCGATTTCGCAGCCACGGCCAACAACCTCGACATCACACTTTCGTGGACGGATGCCACCGGCGCGGTTATTCCCACAGGATATCTGATCCTGGCCAGCGACGACAACACCTTCGACATTCCTCAGGACGGCGAACCCGTTTCGGACGATACAAACCTGAACGATGGCGCCGCAGCCGTAAATGTAATGGCAGGTGTGGAATCCTATCAGTTTGCAAATCTGATGCAGAACACCACCTATTATTTCATGATCTATCCGTATACCAATTCAGGCTCGGATATCGATTTTAAAACCGACGGCACAGCACCTTCGGCAGAAGCTACCACAGGATCTTCACCGTACCTTCTCTTTACCGATTTTAATGAAGACTGGGGTGGATGGACGCAGGTGAATGTAACTGGCGAACAGGTATGGGAACGTACCGAGCAGTATGGCATCGAAGACTCGCCCTGTGCCCGCATCAGCGGCTATTCCGGAGGTGCACAGGATAATGAGGACTGGCTGATTTCGCCGGCCATAAATCTGACCAACACCAGCAATGAAGTACTTGAGTTCTTCTCGGCAATGAATTTCCCCGGGCCCCAACTCGAACTGCGCGTTTCAACGGATTACGACGGATCAGGCAATCCAAATGATTTCACCTGGAGCGATCTTACTGATCTGGCGTCGTGGTCTGATGGCGGATACGATTGGGTACCATCGGGAACCATCGATATCTCAGCTTATTCGGGCAATACCATTTTCATCGCGTTTACTTATTATTCAAATACATCGGAGGCTTCTACCTGGGAAGTTGACAACATCGAAGTTACACAATCAGAAGCCATGCCGGAGCCGACCAATTATCCCACTGTTTTTACGGCTGTGGCCGAGGAACTGAAGATTGACCTTTCATGGGCCGATGCTACCGGAGAGGTTCTGCCTGAAGCTTACCTGATCCTGGCAAGCGATGAAGACAACATTGCACTGCCGCAGGACGGAACCCCCGTGGCCGACGATACTAACCTCGCCGACGGTTCGGGAGCAATAAATATTCCGCAGGGCATGCAGGCCTACCAGTTTGTCAGCCTGATGGAGAACACCACCTATTATTTTAAAATTTTCCCGTACACGAATTCGGGATCGCAGATAGATTACAAAACCGATGGTACACCGCCCATGGCACAGGCCATCACCGGCGAATCTCCCTACATCCTGTTTACGGACTTTAACCAGGATTGGGGCGGATGGACACCGGTTAGCGTGACCGGAGATCAGGAATGGGTGCGCACCGACCAGTATGGAATCGAAGATTCGCCCTGCGCCAAAATGAGCGGCTATTCCGGCGGAGCGTTTGAAAATGAAGACTGGCTGATTTCACCGGCCATCGACCTTACCAATTCATCCGGCGAAATACTCAACTTCTATTCTGCCATGAAATTTGAAGGCCCGCAGCTCGAACTGATGGTGTCGACCGATTATGACGGCTCCGGTGATCCTTCCGCAGGTACATGGACCGACCTGACTGCAATGGCTGCATGGTCGCCGGGAGACTATGAATGGACGGAATCCGGTAACATCGACATTAGTGATTATGCTGACGGCATGCTCTACATTGCATTTGTATATCATTCCACCACCGAAGAAGCTTCTACCTGGGAAGTGGACAACATCCTGGTATCCGAAACCACCTCGGTAGGCGAAAAGCTTCACGAAAAGCTTATTGCTGTTTATCCAAACCCCGGCAACGGACTGGTTAACCTCAGCAGCAAAGTGCAGATCAACAGGGCAGAAGTATATAATCTTACCGGCAGCCTGATCCTTTCGACAGCGCTTTCGGGATATCAAAACCAGCTCGACCTGAGAAACCTCGATGCAGGAATGTACATCATCAGGCTTTTCAGTGTTGAAGGTGATTATGCTATTGAACGATTGATTATTGAATAATATATTACGGCTGTACCGGAAGCATTCAGTTCTTTCGGTACAGCTATTTTTGTCTTAGTTAAGGAGGATATTTACTAACCTAAAAACATTACATCATGAAAAGATTTACGTTTCTGACAGTACTATTTTTTACTGTCACATATTTTAGTTTCGGACAGGCGTCCGATTTGTTTTTTTCGGAATATTCCGAGGGAAGCAGCTTTAATAAATATGTAGAAATTTATAATGGGACCGGGAATACTGTAGATTTATCTGCTTATGAAATAAAACTAGGCAGTAATGGGAATCCCTATGGCAATACATTAACCCTAAGCGGCATCCTTGCTGACGGGGATGTATATATTGCCGCCCATAGTTCAGCCGATGCTTCAATTCTTGCTTTGGCAGATGTTACCAGCAGCAGCGTTATCAATTTTAATGGTGATGATGCGGTGGGATTGTTTAAGGATGGTGTGTTAATAGATGTGATAGGTGTAGAAGGAGAAGATCCCGGTTCATTTTGGCCTGTGGCAGGGCTGGAAAATGGAACTCAGGACCATACCATTGTCAGAAAGCCTGATGTATGTTCGCCAACAACAAACTGGGCTGCTTCTGCAGGAACAAATGCCGACGATTCCCAATGGATTGTTTATGATCAAAACTATTGGGATAACCTTGGATATCATGTTGCTGAATGTGGCGGGACGGTTAATCCGGAACCTTCGAATCACCCGACAAATTTTACTGCTTCAGCGAATGGCATCGAAATTACCCTTAGCTGGACCGATGCCACCGGCACACAGTTACCTGATGCTTACCTGATCAAGGCAAGTACAAGTTCAACCATCACACCACCCGTAGATGGAGTATTTGAAGTTAACGATTTGGATTTTAGTGATGGCAACGGTGCGATAAACGTTGTTTATGGAGAGGAATCCTACATATTTTCTTCCTTACCTACCAACACCGAATTTTTCTTTGAAATTTACGCCTATACCAATTCCGGTCCGAATGTAGATTATAAAACTGATGGTACCGTACCATCTGCCAGTGCCACCACACAAGGCTTACCCACGGTTTCAACCATCGCCGAACTCAGGGCCGGTACACTCGGCAACGAATACATCCTTTCGGGCGAGGTAGTCCTCACCTATCAGCAGGTATGGCGAAATCAGAAGTTCATACAGGATGCCACGGCCGCCATTCTTATCGATGACAATCCTGGTGTGATCACCAGCGATTATGAAATCGGCGATGGCATAACCGGCATCAAAGGAGTTCTGAATACATATGGAAACATGCTGCAATTTTCACCTTCCGAAGACCCGGGCGATCCTACTTCGGCCGGTAACATCATCGATCCCGAGGTGGTTACCATTGCCGAGCTTTACGCCGATTTCGAATCCTACGAATCGGAGCTGATCACCATCGAGGCTGCAGTATTTGAAGATGCCGGAGTAAATTTTCAGGAGGGTTCGGTGTATGAAATTACAGATAATTCGGATTCAACCGGATATTTCAGGACCAACTTCTACGATGCCGATTACCTTTACACGCCGATTCCGGCGGGAGAAGTAAACCTTACAGGCATCCCCAATTCGCGTGTAAACGGAGATTTTTTCACCAGCCGTTTCTCGGAAGATATTGTACCTGTTGCACAGGAGCCCACAATTATTGTGACCTCCCCTGACGGATATGAAATGTGGGTTCAGGGATCTACCTATACCATTACCTGGCAGAATATCGATTTTTCAGGAAATGTGGATATTGCTCTGCTGAAAGGCCCGTTCGGAACGCCTAATACCATCGTGAACGACCTTGTGAATACAGGATTCTACGAATGGACAATTCCCGCTTCGCAAGCTGCCGGCGATGACTACAAAATCCGCGTGAAAGGTGTTAATTCCGGCGATCCGCAGGACGTGAGCAATGAATATTTCTCCATTATCGAACCACAGCCGGTTCCTGACATTGTGATCAACGAGATTATGTATAATCCATCCACAAGCCTTGGCAACGATGATGATTTCGAATACCTGGAGCTATACAACAACAGTGGATTCGATGTGGATATGAGCAATTGGTATTTCGCTCAGGGCATTGAGTTTATCTTCCCGCAGGGAACCGTATTTACCGATGGTACCTACATGGTCATAGCCAAAAATGCCGATTCTGTCATGCAACATTACGGAATTACCGATGTGCTGCAATGGACCAGCGGTAACCTGGGGAACTCGGGTGAAACTGTTGAGCTGAATTATTTCGACGGCAACACGTTGGATATGGTTACTTATGACGATGGGGCTCCATGGCCAGCGGAAGCTGATGGATCAGGACCATCGCTGGAGTTGCTCGATGTAACTTTCGACAACAGCCTCCCCGAAAGCTGGGCTGCCAGCATCGTGGATAACGGCACGCCCGGAGCAGTGAATTCGGTTGTGGGTGTAGAGGGGCTTACCGTTACCTATCCAAATGGAGGCGAAACCATCGAACAGGGCTCTTCGGTATCCATTACCTGGGATTATTTCGGATTTAACGGGTTGATCAAAATCGAACTGATCACCGATACAAAAAACCGCGAAGTGCTCGCAGAAAATATTCCGGTTACCGACGGGCTCTGGGATTGGGAAGTTCCTTCTGATCAACCTGTCGGCGATAATTACAAAATAAAAATCTCCGATATGGACGATGGCATGCCCATGGACGAG
Organism: Bacteroidales bacterium; assembly: GCA_046542305.1. Classification (GTDB taxonomy): domain Bacteria; phylum Bacteroidota; class Bacteroidia; order Bacteroidales; family 4484-276; genus JBKHBQ01. The sequence continues at coordinate 7,791 of JBKHBQ010000003.1, read as the reverse complement.
AGTGACGGTGTATTTTCAATCGTTGAATTTGTCGTTCCCGCCATTACCGTACTTGAACCCAATGGCGGCGAGGTTTGGGCGCAGGGAACCACCCATACCATTAGCTGGACTTCAGAATTCTTTAGCGGCGATGTGAAGATCGAACTCTCTGACGGGTCACAAACTACACTGATCGAAGCTTCCGTGCCGGCTGCGCAGGGATCGTACGAGTGGGAGATTCCTGCCGATCAAACCCCGGGCATCAACTATACGGTAATTATTTCCGATGTGTCAACAGGCACACCTTCCGATGAAAGCGATGCCCCGTTCAGCATCATCGAACCGGCAGCCGCCCCCGACCTGGTGATCACGGAGATTATGTACAACACACCCAGCTACGACAACGAATGGATCGAGATTTACAACAACGAAGCCTTTACCGTCGACCTGGAGGGATTTTATATCCTCGATGATAATGATTCGCACATCCCGGTAGTTTTTCCTGACGGATACAGCATTGCTCCCGGGCAGTATTTCACCGTGTCGCTCGAATTGCTGGCACCTCCGCTGCCATTTACCCCCGATTTCGTTGGCGATGCCCAGTGGAGCCTTGGTAACAGTGGTGATGATGTAAGGCTTTTCGATCCGGTAGGTCAACTGGTGGATATTGTATCATACGAAGATGGTTCGCCCTGGCCCACGGAGCCCGATGGTGACGGACCCTCCCTGTCGCTGCTGGTACCCACCATCGACAACAGCCTTCCTGAAAGTTGGGCAGCCAGCCTGCAGGACGGAGGATCCCCGGGTGCAGAAAACTTCCCGGTGGAACCGGTGATTACGGTAACCGATCCCAACGGTGGTGAGACCATCCAGCAGGGCAGCACCTTCAACATTACATGGACCTGGGCCAATTTCGAAGGATATGTTATGATCGAACTGCTGACTCCGGAAAAAGCAACAGCTTCTGTTATCGCAGACAATGTGCCGGTGACGGATGGCAGTTATGACTGGCTCGTAACACAAGTCGTCGGCGATGGGTATATCATACGTATTTCGGATGTTGAAGACGGCGAACCCATGGATGAAAGCGATGGTACATTCTCGATCGTTCCGGCTGCACAACTTCCGGATGTGGTCATTAACGAAATTATGTACAACCCGCCTGAAAGTGGTATCGACAGCCTTGAGTACATCGAGCTTTACAACAATGGCGATGTAGCAGTTAACCTCGAGGGATGGTATTTCCTTGAGGGGATTAATTATACTTTCCCCGATTATATGCTTGGTGCCGGCGAATATGTGCTGGTAGCTGTTGATGCCGATGTGATGTTTAATACATTTGGCGTGGTTGCCTTGGAATGGACTTCAGGTGGTCTGAGCAATGGCGGTGAAGACATCGACCTGCGCAACCACCTGGGCGAGCAAATCGATTACGTAGACTATGACGACGGCGGCGCATGGCCTGTAGCTCCGGATGAATACGGTCCCTCGCTGGCACTGCTCGATCCGGCGCTGGACAACAGCCTCGCCGATAGCTGGAAGGCCGAAACCCAGAACACCGTGCTGAATGCCGAAGGGTATCCGATTTATGGCAGCCCGGGTGCGGCCAACTTCCTGCTTCCCGCTCAGGGCATCCTGATCTCAGGCGGATGGACGGGCATTTCTTCATACGTCCTGCCTACCGATCCTTCCATCGAACCTATGATGGATCTGATCGTAGAAGACCTTACGGTCATGCAGGATTTCAACAGCATTTACTTCCCGCTTTACAACGTGAATACCATCGTAAACTGGAATTATGAAAAAGGATACCAGCTTAAGATGGATGAGCCCCGCTATCATGTGATTTATGGTCCCACGGTTACTGATAAGAACGTGGATCTGAATGAAGGCTGGAACTCACTGCCCGTGCTGAGCGAATGCCCGGTTGATGCCGCAGCCTTGTTCGGCGGACTTACCGACCTGATCTTTGTGAAAGAAATGGGCAGCGATAAGATTTACTGGCCCGGTGGCGGTATCTTTACGCTCGATTACCTTATGCCCGGTAACGCCTACTTTATTAAAGTGAGCGCAAACACTGTTGTTACGTTCCCGGATTGTGCTGCAAAATTCAGCATTCCGCAGCCCCAGCAGAGTACGCAAGCCGAAACCGTTTGGAATCCCGTTGCACCTGCCGCTGTATCGCATGCCATCGGATTCAGTGAGGCCGCTTTTGCATCATTGCGTGAAGGCGACCTGATTGCTGCACTTACAGAAAACGGGTATTGCGCAGGTATTCTGGAAGTTAACGGTCAGCAGGCAGCCATGATGGTTTGGGGTGATGATGTATACACTTCAGATGTTGACGGATTTGCAGAGGAGGAGCAATTCAGCTTTGCTGTTTATCGCCAGTCAACCGGCGAGACTTTTGAAGTGCTGGCAGAATATGATCTGAGCTATGCCGATGCAGGTGACTTTACCACCCACGGCATTTCCTACGTTACCAACCTGACCATGGGAACTACCGGAATCGATCAGCCTGCTCATGCCGACATCAGTATCTGGCCCAATCCAGCTGCCGACGTTCTGCATATCAGCCTTTCCGGGGCGGTGTATACCGATGTGGAGATTTATTCGTCGCTCGGGCAGAAGGTTTACAGTGGCGAAATCGCCGGACAACAAGCCGCAATCAATATCAGCAGCCTGAACAAGGGTTATTATTTTATTAAATTTGTCAACCGTAGTTCAGGAGTACAGGAAACCTTAAATTTTATCAGAAAATAAACGAAATGGTGCTGGTGATCCGGTCAGTAATTGACTGGATTACCGGCACTTTTTTTTACTAAACAATATCAATCGAAAAAAATTAATTATTCATTAAAATTTCTGACGTATGAAAAAAATCTCACTTTTGATCATCATCTTGCTGGTGAGTGGATTCACTGCCTTTACTTTTGCGCAGGTCGATGTAACCTTTCAGGTTGACATGGCCAATGAAGATGCAATATCACCCGACGGGGTGCATGTGGCCGGAAGCTTCCAGGACGAAGCAGGCTATCCCGGCGACTGGGATCCTTCCACCACCGAACTTACCCAGGTGGGGGCCACTACGGTTTATGCCATTACGGTGACCCTTCCTGAAGGATATTACGAGTTTAAATATGTGAATGGGAATGCATGGGGCTCCGATGAAAATATACCAGGCGGTTGTAGCCAGAACGGCAATCGTTTTATCAATGTAGGCACCGACCCCATGGTACTCGAAGCGGTTTGTTTCGGAAGCTGCACAGTTTGTGCACCTCCCGAAGTAGATGTTACTTTTCAGGTAAATATGGCCCAGCAAACTGTTCCCGGTCCGGTTCATATCGCCGGAAGTTTCCAGGGATGGGATCCTGCCGCTACCGAAATGACCCTTGCTTACGATGCTGTGTACACCTACACCACATCGCTTCCGGTAGGCGAGTATATCGAGTATAAATTTATCAACGGAAATGCATGGGGTGGAGATGAATCGGTGCCAGGATGTTGCAACTCCAATGGCAACAGATACCTGTCCGTGCCCGATGAAGACCTTGTAGTTGATGTGGTTTGCTTCGCAAGCTGCACCGATTGCACCCTCGGAACCGTAGATGTTACCTTTCAGGTGGATATGAACAACGAAACCGTCTCCCCCGAAGGCGTGCACATCGTAGGTAGTTTCCAGAACTGGGCACCGGGCGATACACCCATGATTGATGCCGGTAATGGCGTGTACACCTACACCACTACCCTGGATAAGGGCGCCTGCATTGAATACAAATTCATCAACGGCGACGAATGGGGCGAAGATGAAAGCGTACCGGGCGAGTGTGCCCTGGGTTTTAACAGGTATCTGATTGTCCCCGAAGCAAACAGTATTCTCGATCCTGTTTGCTACGCCGCCTGTAGTCCCTGCGAAGGTGGTACCGCCGATCTTTTCATTTCGGAATATGCCGAAGGTTCGAGCAACAACAAGTATGTGGAAATCTTTAACGGAACCGGCGCACCTGTTGATCTCTCGAACTACAACGTGCACCGTATTGCCAATGGCGGCGAATGGACAGAAAATGTTTATCCGCTGAGTGGAATCCTCGACCATGGTGATGTATATGTAATCGCCAATGCAAATGCAGACGCATACATTCTCGATCGAGCCGACGAAACCAGCGCCCTCACTTTTTATAATGGCGATGACGCTGTAGGCCTGTCGAAAAACACACCTGATGGTTGGGAAATCATCGACGGTGTCGGACAGGATGGCCCTGATCCCGGAAGCGGATGGGAAGTTGCCGGTGTATCCAACGCCACCGCCGAGCACACACTTATACGTAAATCCACCATCTGTGCACCAAATGCCGACTGGGCAAGCTCGGCAGGTACAGATGCCGACAATTCAGAGTGGATCGTTCAGCCTCAGGATTACTGGAGCGAACTTGGTTTCCACGTTGCCGTATGCGGTGGCACACCGGTAGCAGAGATGCCTTCATTCTCGCATCCGTCAGGTACCTATTTTTCGGCTTTCGACCTGGAGATCTCCTCTGCCACAGCTAATGCGGTAATATATTACACCACCGATGGCTCCGATCCGGATAACACTTCAATGGAATATACCGGGCCGATCAATGTTAGCACCAATACAACAGTAAAAGCCATTGCCTACGCCCCCGGATATCAGACCAGCTTTGTAAGCGAAGTCACGCTCAATTTCGAGGATGTGACCCAGGTGGCCAACCTTGCCGAACTGCGTGCGATGTTTACATCGGATGTGATGTACTACGAAGTAACCGGCGAAGTGGTGCTGACTTTCCAGCAGGACTTCAGGAATCAAAAATATGTACAGGACGCTTCGGCAGCCATTCTGATCGACGACAATTCAGGTGTGATCACCACGGCATATGAAGTGGGTGATGGCATTACGGGACTTATCGGAACGCTCAACGAATACGGAAACATGCTTCAGTTTGTTCCGGCGCTCGATCCCGGAGCTCCCACATCCACCGGAAATGTGATTACCCCCGAGGTGATCACCATCAACGAAATGGTGACCAATTTCGAAGAATACGAAGCCGAGCTGGTTCAGATTCTTGATGTGATATTTGCCGATGGTGGCGAGCTGTTTGAAACCGGAACCGAATATCCGATCAGCGATGCAAGCAAAGCCGAAGGGACCTTCAGAACCACCTTCTATGATGTAAATTATATCGGCACGCCTGTTCCCCCGGCGCCGAGCAACATCACCGGCATCTGCAATTCGCGCTTCAACGGCAACTTCATCACCAGCCGCAGCCTGGACGATATCGTTGTTCCTCCGTCATTGCTCGTGCTCAATCCCAATGGCGGCGAACAGATAGAACAAAACACCGAGTTCGAGATCACCTGGTCTGCCTTTGACTATGAAGGAACCATCGATATCGAACTGGTGAACGAAATCAACAGTGACGTGGAAGTACTCGCCACCGAAGTGCCGGTAGATAACGGTTCGTATACATGGAACGTGGTACAGGATTACGGCGATAACTACAAGATCCATATCACTGCCACCAATGGCGGGCTCGATGATTACAGCGATGATTTCTTCTCCATCATCCCGCCCATCGACATACGCATCACCGAAATCATGTACAACCCGCCGAATCATTACCAATACTATGAATTTGTTGAATTCTACAACAACGGCGAAGGCACTGTAAACCTTCAGGATTGGGAGATCACCCAGGGTGTTAGCTTTACCTTCCCCGAGCACTTCATTGCACCGGGCGAATATGTAGTGGTTTCTGCCAATACCGATGAATTCCTTGCGTTGTTCGGAGTGAATTCCTACCAGTTTAGCGGCGGTCTGAGCAACGGCGGTGAAGACATCGAACTGACCGATAACAACGGACAGGTACGCGCCTATGTTGATTACGACGATGGCGGCGACTGGTATCCGGTGACCGATGGCGAAGGCCCGTCACTGACTTACTGCGACATGACACTGGAAAATAACGACCCGGCAAGCTGGTCAGTATCAACCTACCTGGCTGCCATCAGCGAGGATGAAGGGATGTATGCTACTCCCGGAATGGGCTGCAACGAAAATCCGGCACTTCCCGTTTGGTACGAAGAAGGTTGGAACGGAATTTCCAGCAACCTGGTGATTGAAGATAAAATGATGCTCGAAGAACTGTTTGCCCCGGCATACAAAAACTTTATGATCATGCTCGGGCAGCAGGGAATTTTCTGGCCCGGCCAGAACATCAACACCATCGGCGAATGGGATACCTATAAAGGCTATAAAGCCAAATTCGACGACGACACCTATTTTGTATTCCCGGGTGAATATCCTGAAACCCGTGACGTGGTGCTGCAGCCTGGAACCTACTTCATTCCTGTATTAAGCGAAGGACCGGTATCAGTTGAAGATGTAATTATGCCGCTGGGCGACGCCATCGAATTCATGTTCGATATTCACTACGGCGGTGTGTACTGGCCGGGTGGCGGTATCCTGCCGGGAATGAACGGCTCACTCGAAACGCTCTTCCCGGGCTATGCGTATCTTGCCAGGGTGAACTACGAAGTTACGCTCGAGTACTTCGTTCCGGCGATTCGCAATGCATCCCGTCCGGTGCCGGCAATCAACAATACCACCTGGAACGATGCCGTTTCTACCGGAAACCAGCACATCGTGTCGATTGCTGAGACCGCGCTGCAACAACTTGAAGCCGGTGACGTCATTGGCGCTTTCAATACCGATGGAATCTGTGTAGGTATGGCTACCTATGGCGGTGACGAAACCGCGCTGCCGCTTGCCGTTTACGGCGATGACGCCACCACCGGCGAAATCGACGGTATGAAAGCCATGGAGAAGATCAGCTACAGGATCTTCAGCCAGGGTGAGGAAACCGAAGTGATGGCAGTTTACAACATGAACCTGCCGCAGCACGACGGACTGTTCGTTGAAAACGGACTCTCCATGATCACCGACCTGAAAGCCGGCGCCACCGGCATTGGCGAACAGCAGGCTGCCTACAGCATCTACCCGAACCCGGGCAACGGCCTCTTCAACATCGACATCAACGGAACCTTCGATGTTGAGGTAACCAATGCGCAGGGTCAGCTCATCCGCAGCGAACGCATAAACGGAAGCAGCACGCTCGATCTGAGCAGCCAGCCCGAAGGTGTTTACTTTATCAAGCTCACCAACGAAACTACCAGCCTGATCGAAAAAGTGATCATCAGGTAAAAACAGGTTTTAATACCATAAAAAAAGGCAGGTTTTTTACGGACCTGCCTTTTTTCGTTGAATTAGCTATTAAATAATGGTTCCGGAATAATTTAGCATAAACTGCGATCCATTCTGACTTCCGGATATGAAAAAAGGCAGCTCTTCAGAACTGCCTTTGTTGTTGGGATGGCGAGATTCGAACTCGCGGCCTCCCCGAAGTATCGGGGCGCACTACCGGGCTGCGCTACTATTCTACCAAATCAGAAATAGCTATGGTATGGTTTATCAGACCCTGAATAATTTTTTTGCTTTTCAAAGACTTAATCCGCCGTTCTGCTTTCAGCCCGTGAGTGGAGTTTTGGAATTCAAAGTTAAAAACAGCTATCCAGGGGATTCCATTTCTGGTCGATTTGGTTTGCCCGCCATTATGCTCAGTGAATCTCCGCTGGAAATTATCCGTCGAGCCCACATAATAGCGACCATTTTTTTGACTTTGCAGTATGTAAAGCGTTTTACCCATACAAAAAAAGGCCATCGCTATTCGATGACCCTGGTCGGGATGGCGAGATTCGAACTCGCGGCCTCCCCGAAGTATCGGGGCGCACTACCGG
>JBKHBQ010000144.1:0-9751 GCA_046542305.1 Bacteroidales bacterium | reverse complement strand
TAGAATTTTCGATGTAGGGTTGGATGATCATCGGCGGAATACCTGTAAATTCCTCATCGATAACGGGATCGACCTTAATGGAGTAACTGAATTTATCGTCGAACCTGAGCTTTTCGATCTCCAGGTAATGAGTGATAGCCTGCAACTCGTCGGCCAGCGGGATAATGGATTCGCGTGAATTGGCAAGGATCATCCGCATAAGCTGGGAAAACCTTCCAAGGTAATTTACTGCCAGATCGATGTCGTTGGACAGGATATAGCTTTGGATGGAATTGAGCGAATTAAAAATAAAGTGCGGATTCATTTGCAGGCGCAGCGCTTTCTGCTGGATATCAAACAACTGTTTTTCGATTTGAAGCACTTTTTTCTCCATGGTATGTTTTCGCCTGATCCGTCGCACCCGAAAATAAATGAAACTCCAAATCGTAAGCGCAATCAGCAGGATAACCGCGATTCTGAAGTACCAGGTGGCATACCACGGGGGGTTAACCACAATTGTAAGGGTTACCCCTTCGTTGTTCCACACTCCGTTGTTGTTCGATCCGGTCACCCTGAAATTATAAGTGCCGGGCATTACTTTGGTAAACTCTGCAAAATGCCGGGTCCCATCCACCTCTGTCCAGTTTTTGCTGTAATTTTCGAGGATGTACGAATACTTGTTTTTCATGGGATTGGTATAATCCAGGGCTGCGAATTCGATGGAGAAAAAGTTGTCGTCGTGATTCACCACAATCGTATCGCCATCCTGAAAAAGCCCGGGCTGCGGCTTATTGAATTTTTTAAAAGCGGTGATCACTACCCTGGGCTTGTTAGGATTCATCATAATTTCGGAGGAATAAAATGAATTAAACCCTTTCATCCCGCCAAAGAAGATTTCGCCACCCGATGACTTGATATGTGCATTTGCATTAAATTCGTTGCTTTGCAAGCCATCCGTTACATCGTAGTTAATAAAGAGTTCCTCGTCCTTGTAAAATTTGGAAAGGCCCCAGTTGGTACTCATCCACAGATTGCCTTTTTCATCTTCGAGAATGCTGTAAATAACATTATTCGGAAGTCCGTCTTCCTCCGTATACGTGTGGAAGGTTCCGGTTTCCCTGTCGAAAAGCTCCAGGCCGCCTCCACGTGTTCCCAGCCACATATTGTTATCCGAATCTTCGTAAATGGTAAAGATCCGGTCTGATGATATCTGATCGCCCTGCTGCCAGTAATGAAAATATGCCTCGAACGAATCGGACCCGCGAACGTACCTGTTCAGCCCGTTGCTGGTGGCAAACCACAAATCGCCACTGCGATCTTCGTACACATAATACACGGTATTGTCGGAAATGGAGGTGCTGTCGTCAGGATCATGGCCATAAAGCTTAAATTCCATTGAATTGGGATTGATCCGGTTCAGGCCGTTATTGGTGCCGGCCCAGATCATTCCTTCCTTATCCTGAAGCAGCGAAATTACATAATTATCTCCAATGCCGTTGTTATCGGCTACGTTAGGCTGGAAATGTGTGTATTTCCCGGTTTTGGGATCCAGCCTGCTAAGACCGGCATCCCGGGTTCCAATCCAGATAATCCCTTTGCTATCTTTTAAAATGGGCCGGATACGTTTGCTTGACAGCCCGTTTTCCTTACCCGGAATGTATGGGATATGACTAAAGCTGTTGGTTGTACGGTTAAAAATACTGATGCCGTTATCGGTGCCGATCCAGAATACGTTCGGTTCGATTTCGGCAAACGACCACACCAGGTTGTTGGCCACACAATTCTTATCGTTGGGATTGTGTGTATACAGGCTAAAATTGCTGGTGAAGCGGTCGATGATATTTACACCTTTGAAGGTTCCGAACCAAATGTTTCCGGTTTCGTCCTGATAAATGCTGTAAATCCTGTTATTACTCAGGCTACCCGACTCGGCCGGATTATTCTGTACATGCTGAAACGTTCTATTTTCACGATCGTAGATATTCAATCCTCCGCCATCGGTGCCGATCCACAACCTGCCAAAGCTGTCTTCAAAGATGGCCTTCACCATGTTGTGGCTCAAACTTGCAGGATTTGCAGGGCTGTGGCGAAAAACCCTAAACTGCCCCGTTTTCTCGTCCATCAAATTCAGACCGTGTTCGGTTCCTACCCACAAGCTGCCGCGGCTGTCCACAAACACCACATTTACCTGATTGTGGCTGAGGCTGTGCGGATCGCCGGGGCGGTTGAGATATCTCACATTTTCTCCGGTGGTCACATCATATCTCACCAATCCGAAATCGGTTGCCACCCAGTAGATCTTTCCCTGTGGCACAAGATAATTGATGTTGTTGCTGCGTGTACGCCGGTAATCCGATTCCCTGCTCTGATAGTTCCGCACCAGGCCGGTTTCGAGATCCATAATATTAAGGCCTTTACGGGTACAAATCAGCAGCCTTCCGGGCTTGTCCTGATACAGGTAATTAATCCAGTTGTCACTCAACGACGTGCTGTCGCCGGGGATATGAATAAAATACCTGATTTTTCCCGTTTCGGCATTGTAGCAGTTCAAGCCGTTTTCGGTGCCGATCCAGATGTTTCCGTCAGCAGTCTCAATCATTGTTTTTATTACTTCATTGCTCAGCCCGTCGCGCTTATCGAAAATGGTAAAATTGTACCCGTCGAATTTATTCAATCCGTCCCATGTGCCGAACCACATATAGCCGTGCTGATCCTGCATAATTGAATAAACAGTATTCTGGGAGAGACCTTTACGCAGTATTTTATTCTCGGATGTGATTACATCAAACTGCGAATGCTGCACATCCTGCGCATGGCTGTAAAGCGGCAGGACAAAAATTACATGGAACAGGACAAGCTGTAGATAGAGGTATGATTTCACGTCAACATTGAGATTAGTAACAGTAGTTCAAATTTAGCACATTTTTCAGCAGAATCAACGAAAAATACGATCCCAAAGCGATCTCCGGTTTCGCTGGCGCTGATAGCGTTTGTATCGCAACTCCGATTCCTTCATCCGTTTTTGCACATCGGGATGCTGCATTCTGAAATGCCGCTTTCTGGCTATTTCCAATTCCTTTTGCTGCTTCCGCAAAACTTTTTCCTGTGCACGTTCGGCTTTACGCTGCTTATAGGTTCCGTAGTTTGCACAGCCGGAGACCAGCACCATACAAATCAGTAAGCAAACCAATTTCCTGCTGAATTTCACCATATCACAGAACCGGAGCGTAAAAATATATTAAGTAACTTTGCGTTTCCTGATTTAATTAAAAATGATTTCGGAAGTGAGAACGAAAACTATCAGTACTTTATTTTTACTTGCCCTGCTGGCAATTATCACATTTTCAGCCTGTGATAAAAATGACGGGCCGCCCATCCAGACCGGCTATGTCAACATCACCATTTATCCCAATTCCACCGAATACCTCGAGTTGAACAATGTAGGCGGATGGGTTAATCTGTATGCCAACGAACCCAGCCGCGGCATTCTGGTGTACCGGCTCTCGATTGATGAATTTATGGCCTATGAACGTACACCTACCTACAAACCCGACAGTTGCTGCATTTATGAACCTGAGCTTAAATGCTCAAGGATCATGGTAGATGAATCGGGAATCATCGCCGTGGACACCTGCACCAATTCGGAGTACCTGATGATTGACGGCTCGGTAATCAGCGGACCTGCAGTTTATCCGCTGCTACGCTATCAGACCGCCTTCGACGGGGAGCTGCTGCATATCTATAATTAGGCAGAAAGGAAGTTATTGGTGGAAGAAGTTGTTGTGGAAAAAGTTTGATGATAGGTGAGATGAACTGTTATTGGAAATAAGTAATTCAAAAACAGGTTTACCGAAAACGTGTTTATTCGGGATGAATTATTCTGTTGCTGCTTAAAGCTACAGAATCTGCAAAAAAGGGCTGCCAACTTTCGCTGACAGCCCTTCATTATTAAAGTTCACTTATTTTAATATCTGTAATGATCTGACTTGAACGGCCCTTCGACAGGAATACCCAGATAGTCGGATTGTTCCTTTGTCATCTTGGTGAGTTTCACACCTAATTGTTCGAGATGCAGCCTGGCCACTTCCTCGTCGAGATGTTTGGGCAGGCGGTAAACGTCGATTTCGTAATCTTCGCGGTTTTTCCAGAGTTCGATCTGGGCCAGGGTTTGATTGGTAAAGGAATTGCTCATCACAAACGAAGGATGTCCGGTGGCACAACCAAGGTTAACCAGCCGGCCTTCGGCAAGCAGGTAAATGGAATGGCCATTCTCAAAACGATAGCGGTCAACCTGCGGTTTGATGTTTTCTTTGGTCACTTAAGGATCGGCATTAAGCGGCTCCACCTGGATCTCGTTGTCGAAATGGCCGATATTGCAAACAATGGCCTCATCGCGCATCTGCTTCATGTGTTCCAGCGTAATCACATCACGGTTTCCGGTGGCGGTAATAAAAATCTGTCCTTCTTTCAAAGCTTCCTCGATGGTGGTTACTTCAAATCCTTCCATGGCAGCCTGTAATGCGCAGATGGGGTCGATTTCGGTAACTACCACCCTGGCGCCATAGGCTTTCATGGATTTTGCCGAACCTTTGCCCACATCACCATATCCAAGAACAACCACAACTTTCCCGGCAATCATCACATCGGTAGCACGCTTGATGCCGTCGGCCAGCGATTCGCGGCAGCCGTAAAGGTTATCAAATTTCGATTTGGTCACCGAATCATTCACATTGATGGCCGGCACCAAAAGCTCTCCGCGTTCCTTCATTTGATACAGGCGGTGTACACCGGTGGTAGTTTCCTCAGATACGCCTTTCCATTCTTTGGCTGTACGATGCCATTTTTCTGCGTCTTCCACATAGATGCGCTGCAGCAGATCGGTGAGGATGCGTTCTTCGGTATTCGAAGGTTTGTTCTTCAGCAGTTCGGGATTTTCGTCGATGGCATAGCCTTTATGGATCATCAGCGTGGCATCACCGCCATCGTCCACGATCAGTTGCGGGCCTTTTCCGTCGGGGAAAGTAAGCGCCTGGCTGGTACACCACCAGTACTCCTCAAGGGTTTCGCCCTTCCAGGCAAATACCGGAATACCGCGATCGGCCACTGCAGCAGCAGCATGATCCTGGGTTGAAAATATGTTGCAGCTTGCCCAACGCACATCAGCGCCAAGCTCTACGAGAGTTTCGATAAGCACAGCAGTTTGTACGGTCATGTGCAGCGAACCGCTGATGCGGACGTCTTTCAGGGGCTTTTCAGCCGCATATTTTCTGCGGACGGCCATCAGACCAGGCATCTCTTTTTCGGCAATTTCAATCTCTTTCCTGCCCCATTCGGCCAGGGAGATATCCTTTACCTTGTACTTCAATGCGGCATCAACAACTAAATTTTCCATTATTCAAATTTTGTAAATTAATTTGCTTTTTATTTTTGCGGGTGCAAAAGTACATTTTTAAAGGAAGATTAACAAACCGGGATATTTGTTGTTCATGACAGCAAGGACTGTTATTTTCCTTTGACAGCCGCAAAAATTCTACAGTTATGTGTGGTAGATATTCCTTCGCACCGGAACTGAAAATTGTGAACGAGCATTACGATGTTTCGGCGGGGCCGCAAGAGGTGGCTCCCAACTACAACTGTGCACCCACGCAAATGCTGCCGGTAATCGCAAACGCTACACCCGGTGAACTCTGCAGATATCGTTGGGGACTAATCCCTTTCTGGGCCAAAGATCCGTCGATTGGCAACCGGCTGATCAATGCCAGGGGTGAAACGGTGGCATCGAAGCCGGCATTTAAAAATGCTTTTAAGGGCAGGCGCTGCCTGGTGCCTGCCGATGCCTTTTACGAATGGCTGAAACCGGCTGAAGGCAAATTGAAGATCCCGTTTCGGATCGTGCTGAAAGATCAGCAGGTTTTTTCGATGGCCGGTATTTGGGAGGAATGGAAAGACCCTGACGGCCTACCGGTAAGGTCGTTCTCCATCATCACCACCACACCCAACGAACTTATGGCCGAAATCCACGATCGCATGCCGGTGATCCTGCCTGCGGAATCGGAAGAGGCATGGTTGCATTCCACGGATGAAACCGAGCTGCAGGACATGCTCAAGCCCTATCCTGCCGGGCTGATGGAAGCCTACCGCATATCGTCAAAAGTAAATTCGCCGAGGAATAATTCACCCGAGATCATCGAACCGGTGTAAACGAAAGACGCGGGCTTTGGGGCCTGCATCTTACTTTTGACTTTTCTTGTCAAAGAATTCATCCGGTTTTCTTTCGCGGGGCAATTGTTTTTTAAGTTTTCGTTTGGTACGAATTTCTTTCCGTTCCTCATTTCCACCCCTGATGGTGGATTCCACACCGCTCAATACCGATTTCACAAGATAGTTGAAAAAAGATTTGTGCACATCGCGCTGAAAATAAATATCGCCCTTGCGTTTAAAAAGGATCAGCTTCGGGTTGTTTTTTCTCACCACAAAAGTATTGGCAATAAAGGATGCGATGGATTCGCCGATCCCTTTGTCGCGGAGCGTCTTTTTATCGATCAACCTGATTTTTAGTCTTTCATATTCAAAATCCGTTGATCCGCGCGACAGGCTGTCATCGGCATAGAAATTAAAATCAAGCATTTGATTTCTTCCTTTTTTAACTTTTAGAAAGGCGAGATGCTCCAGCGCCGGATTAAGTTCGGTAAGATCCAGTGAATTGATCACGCCGGTAGCATAAAAATGGTTTGTAGGACCGGTAAGGGTGAAGGTAAGAAACAGGTTCAGGTCAGCCTCCCCCATCAGCCGTCCGGAAGCGGAAAACCGCATGGTGGAATCAAGTTCAATTCTGCCGGGATCGTTGGTAATATTTCTTCCGGCAACGTCGATACCGGTAAACCAGATTTTCCCCGGCTGCAGTGCCGGCTCCACATATTCGCGATAGGTAAAGCGGCTGTTTTTTACCAGCAGGGTATCCAGGCGGAAGGTAAAATCGAGCCGCCGCAGGGCAGTGGCCGGCAACGATGGATAATGATTATCCGGGAGGGGGAAGGCCTTATCGCGGTAGTCCTCACCGATCAGCCGGTCGCACAGAACCTTGTCGATATGCAGCTTGTCGTACAAAATCAAATCATTCAGCCTGAAATTATGCATCTCCAAGCGATCGATCAGCAGGCTCATCCTGTCGGTTTGCACCCCCACACGGCGGGCAAATTCCTTGTCACCGAAATTCGGACTCAGAAATCCCGAATCCACAACCATCAGCATGTTGCTGCTGTTGAACCTGATGTAAGCAGCACCATAATCATAGAGGCTGTCGGCCGAGGTATGCTGAAAATCGTGCACCGTAAAATCCATGTCATCCGAATAAAAGAATATATTTGATAACACCCGGTTCGTTGAATCGATCAGGAGATGTTTGATATCGAAATCGATCTTCATAAACAGATAGGTTTCCTTGTCGTCACCTTCAAAATTTTCAAGTTGCAGCTTAGCGCCCACAACGTCCATATCTTCCACACTGATCTCCTCCAGCTCCTTAGAAATCAATGCACGGACATCAATCTTCTTATCTTCCTGCGATTGATCCTCATTGGAGGTCTGCCGTTCCAGCAGAATAACGGGACGGGCAATTCCAACAGAATCCGCCTTGAATTTCCTGTTTACAAGCAACTGGTAATAATCCATGCCACTCATTTCCAGTTCACTCAAAAATACCCCGCTGCCCTCTGCCACAGTTTGCATTGTTGCTGTATCCGGCTGGTTTACTGCAACCGCCGATGCCTTCAGAAATTCGCCTGCAGTGGAAAGGCCGAGCGAATCCAAAGAAAAAGCCACGGAATTGCCGGCAGACAATCTGCGGATTTCATCAAAATGAACCTTGATATCCGAGGCAAAAAGCAGGCGGTCAGGTTCAGACACGGAATTTTCATCCACATAAATTTCGCTGATATCAATTTCTCCTCCCCTGAAAACCACAGTAGTATCTCTGAACCTCCGGTCCCGATACAGTTGCAGATCGGCACCGAGCATTTTTATTGCATCCACCTCCAGTTTTTCCACCAGCCCAAGCAGGAGCGATTTGAAATGCTCTTCATCGAGCGGAAGCAGGCCTTTTCCCTCGCGGGCAGCAGGATCAGCAAAGATTTTTGCCGATGGATTCAGGATTTGCAGGAGGCCGCCGGTCAGTTTATTTTGGGTATAGAAATCCATGGCCCGGAAATCCTCCCACAGGATCTCCCCGGCGCTGGTTTCATAAAGATTTATGGTTTTGGAACTGTCGGACTTCACAGGATTCAGCGCAACGTCGAACAGGCGGAGCCGGGAATCTTCAGTACCATACCCGAAGGTGCCGATTTTTAGCCGGTGCAGGCTGTCGGGCAGCAGGTATTCCAAATCCGAAAAAGCCAGGTTCCCGCCATCGAACATGAGTGCAGGACCGGAATCACTACCGGAGGGACGTACATCCGACATCATAACGGCCACATCTTCAGCCGACACAAAGGCTTCGCTGCCGCCAGGTCTGAAGATGGAAACCACTCCCTCATCAAAGGTAAGATCACCCAGTGTAAATGCAGGCAGTTCCAACGGCTCACTGCCTTCAGCTTTCGCCGAACCGAGCAGGATCTGAACATCGGACCGGGAAATAGCCAGATGTCCGGCCAAATATTTCCGGTGACGGTAAAGGTTGTAAAAATCAATCTCCGAAAGGGAAAGATTCTCGATATCCAAAAGCAGGTGGCCCTGATCCGGTTCGCCGGCCAGGGTATCCAGCCTGACATCCTGCAGGGTCATTTCCTGTGCAGCCGTGCTGAATTGCATCCGTGCGGCAAACAATTTCTGCGCGGCGTCAGGGAAATCCCAGCTCAGGTTATTTATTTCGGCGCGGATATCATCGGAATAAAATATCCTTGCCTGTGGACCGGTTCCGTCAAGCTCAAAGCCATACACCGCCAGTCGGAGCGGGTGAGCCTTCACAGATGACGCATGTTGGCCGGTGAGGTCTGTAAACGTAACATCTGCATTTTGTATCAAAAGTTTTTCAAGCCTGATCCATTGAAGATACCCGCTGATTTCCGGATAAAGGTGATAAACATTCATGCCGGCTTCTGCGTTTGATTGATCCTGAAAATGCCGCCGGATATCGGCGTCGGGAGCATCTATTTCCACAATATCCAGAGTAAGGGCCCCTTCGATGAAATCCTTTTTGAAATTGCTGCCTCTGATGATCATGCGTGGAACCTGAAGCTGAGCTTGGGTTGAATGCGCGGCAGATTCTATAGGGGTAAAAGAAAGATTGCCGATCAGGATTTCATTGGCTTGCGTACCCAGGTCGAACTGATCGAACGACAGCAGGTAACCGGCTTTTTTCAGTCCAAATTGCTGATTGACAAGTGAAAGGCTGATGTCATCCACAAAAAAAACAGGACTTCGCTCGGCAAAACTGGCCGAATCGATCATTATGCGGTGAAGCGTCAGGCTGATATCCGGAAGGTAAAACTCATCAAGTATATTGCTCTCGAATTCGGCAATCCTGAAGCTGGCATGTTCGAGGCTCAGCTTTTGAATCTCCACCGGTTCGAAATAATTGCTGATCTCCTTATAAATACGTCTTGCCACTTCGCTTCGGTCTAAATCGCTGTGCTGACTTTTTGCAGGCGGATGATACATAATTTCAGCCTGACTGATTAGCATTTCATCCAGTTCCACCTGTTGGCTGAGGGTTTTGTCGAAATCCAGCCCGGTAAGCTTCACCTGCGGAATCTTCAGGTCGAGCCATCCCTGCTGC
>JBKHBQ010000143.1:0-9817 GCA_046542305.1 Bacteroidales bacterium | reverse complement strand
CTGGCTGTGGAAGGCATGAAACGCGGCGCCACCGATTTTCTGGTGAAGCCCTGGGAAGCCGAAAAACTATTGGCCACGGTTGTGTCGGCCTACCGCCTCAGCCGTTCCTATCATACCATCGACAAGTTGCAGCGCGAACGAAAAAGCCTCATTCACACCCTCAACGAATCCACACAGCAGATCGTTAGCAGGGATGCGGCCATGGGACCTGTTTTTGAGACCGTCCGCAAAGTTGCGGCCACAGATGCCAACGTGCTGATCCTTGGCGAAAACGGTACCGGCAAGGAGCTGGTGGCGCGCGAACTGCACCTAAAATCCGTGAAATCCGGCGGCCCCTTTATCAGGGTGGATCTGGGCTCCATTGCCGAAAGCCTCTTCGAATCGGAGCTTTTTGGCCACCGCAAGGGTGCCTTTACCGATGCCAAAGAGGACCGGAGCGGGCGCTTTGTGGCGGCACATGGCGGCACAATTTTCCTCGATGAGATCGGCAACCTCCCCCTCAGCCTGCAGGCTAAATTGCTCACGGCCCTGCAAAGCCGCTCGGTAACCCCGCTCGGCAGCACCAGGCCCGTACAGGTGGATGTGCGGCTGATTTGCGCCACCAACCGCGATCTGCATGAAATGGTGCAGTCAGGTGATTTCAGAGAAGACCTGCTGTACAGGATCAATACAGTGGAGATCGGAGTGCCGCCCCTGCGAAACCGCAAAAGCGACATCGCCATGCTGGCTCGTTATTTCCTGCAACGATATGTTCGCAAGTACGGAAAAGATGGTTTGAAATTCGATAAGGACGCACTTCTGCTGCTTCGCGAATATCATTGGCCGGGCAATGTGCGGGAACTGCAGCATGCCGTGGAGCGGGCAGTGATCATGGCGGACGATGCACTTCTTACAACTGATGATTTCGGCTGGATGCAGCAGAAAAAGAAATCGCAGGAAAAGGAACAGGGCAGCCTGAAGGTGGACAGGATGGAACGGGAGATCATTGAGGCCGCCATCCGCAAAAATCACGGAAACCTCACCAAAGCAGCCGATGAACTGGGTATCGGGAGAAGTACCCTTTACAGGAAAATCAAAAAATATGGGATTTAAGATGATGAAACAAACCGGTTTTAAAATCCGCATCCTGATCCGTTTGGCCCTGATTGTGGTCCTGATTGCCATCACCACTGCCTCCCTGCAAAGCGATTACTGGATGGTGGCCGTCTGGAGCGGACTGCTGGCATTGTTGCTCTTAGCGGAACTGCTTCGCTACATCCATCGCGGGTACAGCGAACTTGAAGCCATGCTTGCGGCCATTCAAAACAACGATTTCAGCCCGAACTTTTCGCCTTATCCCCGGCGGAAGGGCGGTGTAGAACTTGGCCTCAACCGGATCATGGATGCATTCAGGAACATCAGGCAGGAAAAGGAATCACATCTCCGCTACCTCGAAACTGTGATCAGGCATGTGGATCAGGCCCTGCTTTGCTTCGACGGCAGCGGGATCATTAAACTTCATAATGCGGCATTGCAGAAACTGTTCGGCCGCCAAAAGCTCACCCACCTGGATGACCTGAAGAAAATAGATGCCGAAATCTTGTCCGTCGTCACTACGCTGGCTCCGTCCGAAACCCGGATGATCCGGTATCAGCGCGGCAATGCCATCATCCCCCTATCGGTAAATGCCTCACATTTCAGGATCAGGGGAACGGCATATACACTTATCGGCTTTAAAGACATCAGCCTCGAAATCGAAGAAAATGAGGTGGATTCCTGGCAGAAGCTGATCCGCGTGCTGAACCACGAGATCATGAACTCGGCCATTCCCATTTCCACCCTGGCCGGCGTGTTGAACCGGATGCTCGCAGATGATCAGGGAAACGAAGCCGATCTGTGCATGCTTGGCCCGGATGAGGAATCGGATCTTCGAAAAGGCCTTCAAACCATCGAAAAGCGCAGCCACGGACTGGTAGCTTTCACCCAATCCACACGAAGCCTCATTCATATGGGCGAACCGAAATTTGATAAAATCGACTTGCATCAACTTATCGACCGTGTGGTCATGCTGCTGAAACCGGATTTTGAAAATGATGGCATCCTGATCAAATGGGATGTGCAGCCGGCTGGATTAACCGTGCTTGCTGATCAGTCGATGTTGGAGCAGGTGCTGATCAACCTGCTGAAAAATGCACGCGAGGCGCTGGAAAATTCACAGGACGGGAAGATCGAAATCCTCGCCCGGCGGCAGGAGGACGGTAAGATCCTGATCAGTGTTGCCGACAACGGTTGCGGCATTTCCCAGGAAAGTCTTTCGCAGATTTTTATTCCATTCTATACCACCAGGGAAAAAGGTTCGGGCATCGGCCTCAGCCTGTCGCGACAGATCATGCGCCTGCACAAGGGAAGCATTTCGGTTGAGTCGGAGGTGAACCTGGGGACGAAATTCGTGCTTAGGTTTTGATAGAAAAATTGGTTTATTAATGCGCAGGTAATTATCATTTTTGAATTTTATTATTGAAGAATGCCTAATTGAAAAATGCCGCTGTTTTTTTCTGTTATCCTTTAGGTTAGGTAGATGGTAGAAACGGAAATCCATCAAAATGCGAAAAATAAATAGTAACTTTACCCTTTGAAAAAAAACTAATATGATGAATACACGAACCATAAAGATTGATATACCATCGGATATTTTACTTGCGCTGAATGAGTCGGAGGATGAGTTTGGTAAAAATATAAAAATTGCTCTGGCTGTTCGTCTTTATCGTGCTGAAAAGTTGACGATAGGTAAAGCTGCTCAGCTTGCCGGAATGGATAGGCTTGCCTTTGAATCAATGCTTTCTGAATTCGAAATTCCTGTTTCCAATTTGAATCTCGACGATATAAAAGGCGATATTGAAAAGCTTAGGTAGGATGAAAAACGGTTTACTTGTTGCAGATACCGGTCCTTTGTTTTCGCTTGCTATAATTGATCAATTGACTGTACTGGATGAAATGTTCGATGAGATTAAAATACCACATGCAGTTTGGGATGAATTAACTGTTGACAAAGCAAGCAAAGCATATTCATTAATTATAAAGACTTTTAATCATCGCATTACGGCCATTTCTAAAACCAATGAGTTAAGCTTTATAATGGATTTTGGGGAATCGCAAGCAGTTACACTATATAGGGAATTAAATGCCGATTTTTTACTCATTGATGATAAAAAAGCCCGAAGAATAGCAGAAAATTTTGGAATTAAATGCATAGGAGTAATTGGGTTGCTTGCCAACGCCAAAAGAAAAACCACTTTTTGAAAGTCTCTTAAAAAACAAAAGGTATTATTCGATTACTTTACTAAACCAAATATTAACCGAATCTAACGAAAGCTCCATTGGGCAATAAATGAGGGTATTTCTCTGGCATCACCACCACACTATAGTATTTGGGCTGCCCCACCTGAAGTTATCTCCTAAATTTTCTTTGCCATAACCGCATATGCTCAAGGCTAAGAAGTGTGGGTTTCAGGTGGAACAACCTTTTTAAATCATCCGAAATTTTAAAATCAGAAAACATATTTATTCTCTTCGATCAGCTTGTCGGCAATGCGGCGTCGTGCTTCTTTCACATTTATGGGCGCCACTTCGGTGAGCATGTCGATATATTTCCTGAGTTGTTTTTGTTGTTCGCCTTCGGCAAATGAATTAATGGCGTCGTAACCGTTTTTGCGGATCAGGTCGGCGGCATCATAAACAAATATATCCACAATATCCTTGTGAAGTTTCACGGCATCTTCGCCCTTTAGATCCTGCAGTTTTTCAAGCCTCAGCAGCGACGATTCGGCGGGATAGATCTGCATGATCATATCGGACACATTGAACAGGATTTCCTGTTCAGCAGTGAGTTTCCGCTTAAAAGTTTCGGAAATCACGCCGAGCAACAGTAAGGATACTTTCTTGAAGTTCCTGATGTAATATTTCTTTTCGGCAAAATAATCCGACGGAGCCTCTCCGACGCCGCTTTCCTTCAGTTCCTTAAGCAGGGTATTTGAGTAGCGGGTAACGTCGAATCCCTCCTTGAGGGCTTTTTTAATGGTGGTGTCCACCACGAGCATGCGGTTGATTTCGTTGGTACCTTCGAAGATGCGGTTGATCCTCGAATCGCGATAAGCGCGGTCCACGGGTGTTTCAGATGAAAAGCCCATGCCGCCGAAAATCTGTACGGCCTCGTCCACGATGTAGTTGAGCGATTCCGAGCCGTAAACCTTCAGCAGTGCAGCCTCGATGGCATATTGTGCAATGCCTTCGATGGAGGCTTCTCCCTTTGGTTTTCCCTCTTCCAGCAGTCTTCCGATGGTAATATCTATTTGATCGGCCACGCGGTAAACCGCGGATTCGGTGGTCCAGGTTTTTACCACCTGCTCGGCGAGTTTGTGTTTAATGGCGCCAAACGACGAGATCAGCGTACCGAATTGTTTACGCTCGTTGGCGTAATTAACACTTTGGGTGATGGCCCGTTTGGCTGCGCCGAGCACCGTGCCGCCCAGCTTGATTCTGCCCATGTGGAGGATGTTCAGGGCGATGCGGAATCCCTGTCCGCGCTGTCCCAGCAGGTTTTCCGCCGGAACTTTGCAGTCGTTGAAGAAAATCTGAACGGTGGATGATCCCTTGATCCCCATTTTCTTTTCTTCCGGATTGAAGCGGATGCCCGGGAAGGTGCGTTCGACGATGAATGCGCTCAGCACG
Source organism: Bacteroidales bacterium (assembly GCA_046542305.1). GTDB lineage: Bacteria > Bacteroidota > Bacteroidia > Bacteroidales > 4484-276 > JBKHBQ01. The sequence continues at coordinate 5,110 of JBKHBQ010000143.1, read as the reverse complement.
CGATCGTTTTCAATCTTCGCAAACACGATCATCACATCGGCAAAACCGCCGTTGGTGATCCACATCTTCTGTCCGTTGAGGATGTAGTGTTTGCCGTCTTCCGAAAGCACCGCCCTGGTTTTGCCCGAGTTGGCATCCGAGCCGGCACCCGGTTCGGTGAGGCAGTAGGCCGCGGTCAGTTCGCCCGATGCCAGACGCGGGAGGTATTTTTGTTTTTGTTCCTCGTTTCCGTAATACACCACAGGCAGGGTGCCAATCCCGGTATGTGCCGAGTAGGCCACCGAAAACGAATAGCCGGCGCCCATGTATTCGCTGGCCAGCATTGAGGTTACAAACGACTGGTCGAAGCCCTCGTATTCCTCCGGAACCGAAATGCCCAGCAGGCCCAATTCGCCCGATTTCTGAAGCAGCCATTTCATCAGACCTTCTTCCTGGGTATCAATACGGTCGAGTTTGGGATATACTTCCTGTTCGAGGAAATCCGAGCAGGTGTCGGCAATCATTCGTTGCTCTTCAGTAAATTCTTCAGGAATAAAAACATCTTTTGCTTCCGTTTCCTTGATCAGGAATTCACCACCTTTCAAAATGTTTTCTTTTGACATGATCTCTAAAGTTTTCTGGAAAATTGCCTGCAAAGATAGTATTGTGCGGGAATATAGCAAGGAAGGAAAATTCAGGGAGGGAAAGGTTGTGGGTGGTTGTGAGTGGTTGTGGTTGCTCGCCTCGCTGAGCTCCGGCGAAGCGGGTTGTGATGGTTGTGGTTGTTGTGGTTGATTGTGAGCGCCATTCTTCGCTGTCATTTACCTTCGGCGTTATTTGCTTGGCGTCATTGGTTGTCATTTGCCTTCGGGGTCATTCAGGTTCTCGCAAAGCCGCAAAGTTTGCTGTAGTTTTGAGCATTAATTTTTTGAATTTTAAATTTGTTTTGGATTTTGTGTCTGGGATTTTGTGCTTGAACAAAGTCATTTGGCTTCGCCGTCATTCAGGTTCTTGCAAAGGCGCACTGTAGCATAGTTTGCTGAAGTTTTAAGAATTGAATTTTTGAATTTTAAATTTGTTTTGAATTTTGTGCCTGGGATTTTGTGCTTGAACAAAGTCATTTGGCTTCACCTTCATTTTGCTGCGCTTTCGTTGGAAATACCGTGATTAGCACTGAAAGGGTGATGCTATTTTTTGCTTTTACTATTGTAGTTGCACCATTTGGCTTCACCGCCATTCAGGTTCTTGCAAAGGCGCACTGTAGCATAGTTTGCTGAAGTTTTGAGCATTAATTTTTTGTGTTTTAAATTTGTTTTGCATTTTGTGCCTTGGATTTTGTGCTTGAAAAAAGTCATTTGGCTTCGCCGTCATTTTGCTGCGCTTTCGTTGGAAATACCGTGATTAGCACTGAAAGGGTGATGCTATTTTTTGCTTTTACTATTGTAGTTGCACCATTTGGCTTCACCGCCATTCAGGTTCTTGCAAAGGCGCACTGTAGCATAGTTTGCTGAAGTTTTGAGCATTAATTTTTTGAATTTTAAATTTGTTTTGGATTTTGTGTCTGGGATTTTGTGCTTGAACAAAGTCATTTGGCTTCACCGTCATTTTGCTGCGCTGAATATGTTTTGGATTTTATGCGCGTCTTGCCGTCGAGGCAGGCTTCGGATTTTGTGCTTGAAACAACAGATCATCTGCGCCACCTTTCTGCTTCTCCTTTTTCTCTACCTTTGCCCTACACAACATGGAGAACAGGAAAAAAATCAATCGGAAAAAATTCTTCAGGTGGTCGGCGGCTGCGTTGCTGGTGCCTGTGGTGTACGTATGGGATCATTCCGTGCGGCGTACCCAGGAGTTTTCCATTACGGAGCAGGAACTGATCCTCGACCCCGACCTTCCGGATGGCGTTCATTTTTTCGGGCGGGTGATCCTGGTGAAGGAGGGGAGGTCTTTCAGATTGTTATCCTCAAAATGTACGCATCTTGGCTGCCGGATCAACGAAATAGAGGGCGGGCAACTGGTCTGCCCCTGCCACGGATCGCGCTACAACCTGCAGGGTGTACCCGTAAAAGGGCCGGCGGTGGCATCTCTTCCGGAGATTGATTTCAGGATGGAAGAAACCGTGGGCGTGGTAAAGATCGTTTGGAAAGGTTGATCTTTAAATTCAATTAAATCGATTTTGCACATCCAAATGTGCAGAAAGTGCATTATCCTTTTCTTTAACCAATTATAAATTAGCCCGCCTTGTCCTCGATTGGCAGGAAATGAATTAATTTCGTTTGCACAATCCGCGCAAACATTGAAAAACAACTTGCAAAAAATAGGATCCGGTTTAAAATTCGATACCTGGGGATTTCTGGCCATTGCCAATTTCCTGGTGTGTGTCCTGAGCGGAATTTTCCTGGCCGTGCCATTCGATGTAAATGATCCGTTTGCTTCGATTACACAAATGCTGCTCACCAATCCCGGCGCCGTTTTCCTGCGGAATGCCCATTACTGGAGCGCGCAATTTTTCCTTATCTTCACGATCCTCCACACCTGGGAGTACCTCAAGGTCGACCGTACGCACAAAACCCGCCCGGGGGTCTGGTTGCGGCTGGTGGTTAGCCTGGTATTTGTTTTTTATGTGATGATATCCGGGTTTATTCTCAAGGCCGATATGGACAGCCTGCAGGCCCGCCGCATCATCGATTCGCTGGCGCTGACCGTGCCGCTGATCGGAAATTTGCTTTCGTACAGCCTTATCGGCCCCGAGGGGGATTTCCAATTGCTATACGTGCATCATATCGCCACGGCCACCATTTTCCTTGCCATCATCATCCTGGAACATGCCCGCACCATCTGGACCAAAGCCCGCACTTTTCTGCTCACCGCAATTTTTGTGTCAGCCGTCAGCTTGCTGTTCCGGGCGCCGCTTCACGACAACATCACCCCGGTGGTGAAGGGTCCGTGGTATTTCCTCGGCCTCCAGGAGATCCTGCACTGGATGACGCATCCCGGCTGGCTGCTGCTGATCCTTTTTGCATACCTTGTGCTCACCTGGCTTGTTCCCAAACTCAGACCCGGATCTGCGGGGATTTCGAGGCAGATCATCCTGTATTCATTTTATTTTTACATGGTGCTCACGGTGGTTGCCTATTTTTTCAGGGGCGAAAACTGGTCGTGGGACTGGCGCATGCAGGATGTATATTCTCCTGTTGAGGTGAAAACTGTAGCTTTCGGGCCATTGGCAGATACCCTGGTGGTGAATTATGCCGAAGCTGAAAACAAGCGCGAAGGCTGTATCGTGTGTCATGCGAAGATGACCGGCTTTGCGGCGTCGCACGATCCGGTGGCTATTGGATGTGCTTCGTGTCACCTGGGCGATCCCTACACCCTGGATAAGGACCTTGCACATCAGGGGATGATCAATATTCCGGGTAACCTGCTGTTTGCCTCGCGGACCTGCGGAACGGCGGATTGCCATCCGGAGATCACCGACAGGATTCAAAGTACGCTGATGACCACCCTGAGTGGCGTGGTAAGCGTTGACCGGTTTGTTTTTAATGAAGCCGAAGTGCCCGGGGTTCTTTCGCGGATCACCGAAATCGGCCATACGCCTGCCGATCAGCATCTGCGTGACCTGTGTGCCAATTGCCATCTGGGCAACGAAAAAACCAGCTATGGTCCCATTGACCAGCTTACACGCGGCGGCGGATGCAATGCATGCCACCTGAACTACAGCGAAGCGGCCAGGGCAGAATTGTTCCGGAGCGGTGACGATGCTTTTTCGGATACCATCATGATGCATCACCCGGCGCTGTCGCTGGAAATTTCGAACGACCACTGCTTTGGCTGCCACAGCCGCTCGGGCAGGCTGTCGACAAACTATGAAGGCTGGCACGAAACACTCCTGGAGGCGGACGAAATGAATGGGCGCGATGATCTGCGGCTCTTGCAGGATCAGCGGGTGTTCGAGTACATCGGCGAGGACGTGCATCATGCGGGTGGCATGGATTGCATCGACTGCCACAATTCATATGAGGCAATGGGCGACGGAAATTTATACACCCACGAGGAGTTCCAGGTGAAGGTGCGCTGCGAGGACTGCCATTTTCACGGACCGGCCAACACCCTCACCGCGGCAGAGCTGGATCAGGAAACCTATAAGATCCTTCAGCTTCGCGGCTACCCGGAAGATCGTCGTTTTCTGAAAATCGAAAAATCCGGAACCGCCATGGTCAATACCTGGGCGGATGAATCCGGCAACTGGCTGGTGACAAAAAATTCAGGAAAAATCCTTCCGATGATCGCTCCTGCGGAAATCTGCACCCAAGGCGGGGCACATGGCGATCTTTCGTGCGAATCCTGCCATACCGCCTGGGCTCCGCAATGCATCGGCTGCCACAACGCGTATGAAAGTGATCTGCAGGGATACGACCTGCTCGAAAACCGTTACAAGCCGGGATCATGGGTGGAGTTCACCGGCATGTTTTTGGCCGATCCTCCGGCATTGGGTGTGGATACGCGCACCGAAACCACCGGCGAATCGGGTCGTAAGATCAACACGTTCATCAATGGCATGGTGCTGTCGATCGATATGGAAAGCTATGATCCACAAGCATCAGCCAAGGAAATTTTCCACCGCCTTTACGCGCCTACCGCAGCACATACCACCGTTCGCGAAGGACGAAGCTGCAAATCGTGCCACAACGATCCGCTGGCAATCGGCTACGGCCGGGGAAAACTTGAATATGTGCATGAAGGACAACAAGGTAGATGGGAATTTTCACCACGATTTGCACCCAACAAATACGACGGACTGCCCGAAGATGCCTGGATCGGATTTTTACAGGAACCCGCCGGATGGACCACCACCCGCGAGGGTACCCGGCCATTCAACATTCAGGAACAAAAATCCATGCTCACCGTCGGCGCGTGCCTTACCTGCCATGAAGAGGATTCGCCGCTTATGCTGCAAAGTCTCGGGGATTTCGAAAAATTATTGAAGAATGTATCTGAGGAATGTTTGCTGCCGGGGTGGTAGAAATATTACGATTTTTGCAGACGATTTTATTTTACACTTCGTTAACAAAGTTTTGGTTCTTGTTAACACCGATCGAATGATTTTTGCAGAAATTTGCGAATGAAAATT
>JBKHBQ010000142.1:0-9858 GCA_046542305.1 Bacteroidales bacterium | reverse complement strand
AGCTCGTTAAAATACCGTACGCCGGTGGTGTTGATCCATTCATCTACCTTTTCCTGTGCCGCTTTGATGGTCATGATAAAATGTTATTTTATTACAAAAATAAAAAGGTTCCCTGTGAAATATTGTATTTTTACCCTAAAATATTAAAGAACGGTCATATGCAGAAGATGTATCCCTTTGTCATGAGAGCAGCATATTTTCTGCTGTTCCTCATTTTGTTTTTTTATGCGATCATCACGGCTAAGGATTTTCTGGCACCCATTGCTTTCGGATTGCTGCTGGCTTCACTGATCTTTCCCATCTGCCGATTGTTTTGCAGGATTGGAATTCCCAAAGGACTTTCAATATTTATCTCCATCATCATCATGGGTGTGTTCTTTACCGGGGTATCCATCTTTTTTGTAAATGAAATTTCGAATCTGGCCGGCGATTTTCCTACCCTGAAAGAAAAAGCCCTTGAAAATGTGAATGAGGTTTCGGTGTGGATCGAAGATAAATTTGGTGTGGCAATCAGTAAACAGAAAGACTGGCTGAATACCCAGATCAGCGACCTTTTTTCGTCCAGTAGCGAAATGATGAACAATTTTGTGGATGCCGCGGCCGGTACTATATTTAAGGTGTTGATTATTCCGGTATTCATGTTTTACCTGTTGTTTTACCGTGAACGTTTCCAGTTTTTCGTAATGCGGGTGGTACCTGATCATGAAAAGCAACGGGCCGACAAAATCCTTTCCGAGATCTCCTTTGTATCGCAGCGTTATCTTGGCGGCGCCTTTGTGGTGGTACTTATCCTGAGTTTCATTAATTCGGTGGGGCTGAGTATTATTGGATTAAGATATGCCATTTTGTTCGGAGTGATTTCTGCCTTCTTCAATTTTATCCCGTATTTTGGTACCTGGATCGGAGCGGTATTTCCGTTTACTTTCGCGCTGCTTACCGGCGATTCGCCCAACATGGCACTTTATGTACTGCTGTTATTTGCGGCCGTTCAGTTTACCGAAAACAACGTGCTCACTCCCAATATAACCGGCGGGTATGTACGGCTCAATCCCTTCATCACTATTCTGGCCCTTATTGCCGGCGGTATGGTTTGGGGCGTGGCGGGCATGTTGCTGGTAATTCCCTTTATAGCGAGCATCAAAATCATTTTCGAAAATTTTGAACAAACCAGTGCCCTCGCATTTGTGCTTGCCCGGCCCGAAAGTGAACCCTACAGCAGACGCGTAAGGAAGATTAAGGCTTTCCTGTTCGGCAAAAGTAAAGCAGAATTAAAGGAGGAAAAACGCAAAAAGCTGGACCGCACTGTAGATGATAATGATAAGGAATAATGAACGATTTACTGACAATGCATACGCTGATCGTACGCACGATGACGGGACTGGAAGAACAGCTTTCGAAGGAAGTAACAGAACTCGGTGCTACGGATGTTGAAATTTTGAAACGTGCCGTGAAATGCCGCGGAGGAATGGAGGTGATGTACAGGCTGAATTACATGAGCCGCTGTGCCCTGCGGGTGATGAAGGTCATCGATGAATTTGAAGCAAATGATGAGCAGGAGTTGTACGAAGGCGTAATGCAGTTTCCCTGGGAATCACTCCTCGACAGCAGCAAAACCCTCGCTGTGCATGCCGTGCTCACCAAAAGCAGCATTACCCATTCACACTACGCCGCACTGAAAACCAAGGACGCCATTGCCGATCGATTCAGAAGCCTGAGCGGCACCAGGCCTTCTGTCGATCTGGAGCGGCCCGATATTCATATTCAGGTACATATCCATCAAAGCCGCTGTACGTTGCTCATCGACAGCTCGGGCGATTCGCTGCACAAGCGCGGGTACCGTCGAATACAGGATGAAGCCCCGCTCAACGAGGTGCTGGCGGCAGGAATGGTGCTGCTTTCAGGTTGGGACGGCAGCCAAACTCTTGTCGATCCCATGTGCGGGTCAGGAACCATCCTTTGCGAAGCAGTGATGATAGCCAGAAACATCCCGCCGGGTTACAACCGCAATTTCTATGGTTTTATGCGGTGGAAGGATTATGATGAAGAAATCTGGGAACGGATCAGGAAGGAAGCCGACGACAAAATCATCCCGCTGAAAGCGAAAGTTTATGGCCGCGATGTAAACCAGCGCACCCTGTATGCCGCCTCCGAAAATATTACCGCGGCCGGACTTCAGGACGAAATCCGGCTCAAACAGGTGGCATTCGAAAACAGTTCGCCCCCCGATCCCGAAGGCGGCATGATTATCACCAATCCGCCATACGGCGAAAGGATAAAAAAAGCCGATATCCTTGCTTTCTACAGTATGATAGGTGATGTGCTGAAAAAGAAATACACCGGCTATACCGCATGGCTCATCACTTCCGATTTTGGCGGTTTGCACAGCGTAAGTCTGCGGGCATCGCGAAAGATCACTTTGTTTAACGGCCCGTTGGAATGCCGGTTTGTGCGATACGATATGTACAGCGGCAGCAAAAAAAAGCATAAACAGCAAAATGATTAGCTGATTGCCGAAGCCACGGGATTTGATTATTTTTGCCGTTAAGCCAGAAGATCCATGGACCGAATTACTTTGTTTGCGGAAGTTTTGCTGCCTATGCCCCTGCCCGGGACTTTTACCTACCGTATTCCCTACGAGCTCAACAATGTGGCGGAACCCGGCAAAAGGGTGGTGGTGCAGTTTGGCCGAAAAAAGATATATACCGGGTTGATCCGCGAAATCCATCAGACGGTTCCCCACAAATATGTTCCCAAATACGTACTCGCGGTGCTGGATAATTTTCCGGTGGTAAATGCTTTGCAATTCAGGTTTTGGGATTGGATAGCCGGATACTACATGTGCTGGCCCGGCGAGGTGATGAATGCTGCGCTTCCGTCGGCATTGAAGCTGGCCAGCGAAACCCGTATCGTGCAGCATCCCGAATTCAGCGGAGATACTGCCGACCTCAACGAAAAGGAATACCTGGTGGCCGAAGCCATCGACATCCAGAAAACCCTTACCCTTTCGGAAGTTTCGCGCATCGTGGAGTTTCAGAAAGTGATCCCCCTGATCAAAACGCTTATTGAAAAAAAAGTGGTGCTGGTAGAGGAAGAGGTCAAAGAACGCTATAAACCCAAAGTGGAGATTTATGTGAGGCTTTCCGAAGAATATCATGAAGAGGAAAAGCTGAAACAGGCCTGTGATGAATTGGAGGCCCGCGCTTATAAACAGCTCGAATTGCTGATGACCTTCCTTCGGTTGTCCGGCAGCAAACCCTACAGCGAATTCGAAATCCGGCAGTCGTCGCTGATAACGGAAGCCAAAGCCAGTGCCGCCGTTCTCACAGCGCTCGAGAAAAAAGGCATCCTCGAAAAGCAACAAAAGGTGACAAGCAGGCTGGAGGAATTCGAAGCGGCTACCTCCGTAGATACCATCGAGCTGACCTCCAGGCAGGCCGAGGTACTGGAGAAAATCCGAACCGGTTTTAACAAAAAAAAACCAGTTCTGCTCCATGGGGTGACCTCGAGCGGGAAAACGGAAGTATATATCAAGCTCATCGAGGAAGCTTTAAAGGCCGGCAAGCAGGTACTGTTTCTGTTGCCAGAGATTGCGCTTACCACACAAATCATCAACCGGCTGCGGAAATACTTTGGCGACGGAGTGGGAGTTTACCATTCACGATACAACGAATTCGAGCGGGTGGAGATCTGGAACCGGGTTCTGGAACAGAAGATGGGCCATGACGGACAGGTCAGCAAATATCAGGTGGTCCTCGGTGCACGGTCAGCGCTTTATCTGCCTTTCAACAACCTGGGGCTGGTGATTGTGGATGAAGAGCACGATTCCTCATACAAGCAATACGCTCCGGCGCCAAGGTACCTGGCACGCGATGCCGCCATTGTGCTCGGGGGCATGCATGGCGCGCACGTTCTGCTTGGGTCGGCCACGCCATCGGTGGAAAGTTATTTCAATGCTACCTTTGGGAAATACGTGCTGGCGGAACTTACCGAACGCTTCGGCGGAATTCAGATGCCTGAAATTCTCGTGGCAGATCTGAAAAAGGAAACCCGCCGCAAAACCATGAAGTCACATTTCAGCAGTTTCCTGATCAGCCATATCGAGGAGGCACTGGAGAAAAAGGAACAGGTGATCCTGTTTCAGAACAGGAGGGGATTTTCGCTCAGGGTAGAATGCGAAAGCTGCAACTGGATACCCAATTGCAAAAACTGCGATGTCACGTTGATTTATCATAAAAAGAACAACCAGTTGAAATGCCACTACTGCGGCTATTCTTCTTCCATACCGGTGCGGTGTCCCGAGTGCGGTTTTACAGGATTGAAGATGAAAGGTTTTGGTACGGAAAAGGTGGAAGATGAACTGGCGATATTTTTTCCCAAAGCCCATATTGCCCGGATGGATCTTGATACCACGCGTTCAAAAAATGCCTACCAGCGTTTTATCTCGGATTTTGAAGAGCGCCGCATCGACATTCTTGTGGGTACGCAGATGGTGACAAAGGGGCTGGATTTCGATCATGTGAGCGTGGTGGGCATCCTCAATGCCGACAGCCTGATCAGCTATCCCGATTTCCGGTCCTTCGAACGGAGTTTTCAACTGATGGCTCAGGTTAGCGGTAGAGCAGGCCGCAAATTCGGCAGGGGCAAGGTGATCATTCAAACCTACAACCCCTACCATTCGGTAATCCGTTATGTGATCGACAATGCTTACGACCTGATGTTCCGCAGCCAGTTGCAGGAGCGCAGGCAGTTCAAGTACCCGCCTTTCTACAGGATCGTGGAGCTGCAACTGCAGCATAAGGATGAAGGTACGCTGAATGCAGCAGCCAACGAACTGGCGCGTGAACTGCGAAAAGTGCTGGGAAAAAGGGTACTCGGTCCGGAGTACCCCATCGTTTCGCGCATCAAAAATCTATACTTGAAAAACATCCTGATCAAACTTGAAAAGGACGCACAGATGAAGGAACTGAAAAATAAGATCGCCGATGCGATCGATTTTTTCCAGTTGCACAGCGCTTACAAATCGGCACGTGTAGTAACCGATGTCGATCCTTTATGATCAGAGATATACCCTGATGCCAACAGCGCCGTTCAGGTCGAAATCCGTATCCGGAACTACATCGAGTATTGGAACCACTTCGAGAAAGACGTCCAGCGGAGCCTCTCCAAAAATGTATGAAATGCCAAGCGGCACACGAAGCCCGATGGCAGCTTCATCGTTCACATCGTCATTCCCTGGATCGGGATCTGCATCTTCTGCAAGTTTCAATCGTCCACCCACACCGATGTATACCGGGAGTGCACCATTCATATCTTCTGAGTTGAACAATGAAAAGTTGTGAAACAGGTAATCCAGATGAAACTGAAACGAATTATAGCCTGAAAACGACCATGCTGCTGCCGCCTGAATTGCGGTGGTATTGCCTGTCCAGGTTTTAATGCTGATGCCGGTGGGTTCACCTACAATCACACCTACACCGAATCCCTCCCTGCCTTCCTGGGCATGGAGTGTCGACATGAGAAAAATCAGTAATCCTGTCAAAATAAATTTTTTCATAATTGAAATTTTTGAGCCCTAAAGGGCATTGGTTTCGGCTGTTCCGGCCATATTTCGTGCCATGGCGGCTTTATGGCCGATTATTTAACGACGTAATGTGCTGTTATTAAGAATAATAAGGGCCGGGGCCACGATGAGTGGCTACCAGAGTTGGATGATCTATGTGGAAATATAGCTACAAAATCGGTAACTTATTCAACTTAATACGCCCTGGCGGACAATAACTATAAAGGTCAAACGGATGAAGCTGCGATGTCCATAGCCGCTTTTACCCCGTCGACCGCCGAGCTGGTGATGCCACCGGCATATCCGCTGCCTTCGCCCACAATGAACAGGTTTTCGAAACCCACACAGCGGCGGTATTCATCGCGCAATACCTGAACCGGAGAGGAGGTCTTGCTTTCCAGGCCCATCATCAGGCCGGTTTCAAATCCGTGGATTTTTTTGGAGAAATCCCGCAGGCCTTCTTTCAGTGCGGTGATGATCCCGACAGGAAGAAGGTTCTCGAAGTCGTAAGGAAAAACCTGAAAAGGATAAGAGTTCGGGGGAATGGAATTGGATATCCGGCCGTTCAGGAAATCATTGATACGTAAACCAGGGATGTCATAATTTTCATGAAGGTGATAGATGCTTTTTTCGAGATTTTCCATCCATCCGAGTGATTCTTCAAACGAGGGCTCGTGCCCCAGGTGCCGGCTCAAATCCATACCGGCTACGATGGCGGCATTGGCCCAGGGACTGTTCCGGGCATAATCCGATACGCCGTTCACGATGTTTTGATGGGGCGAAGGCGCGGAAGGCACCACCTGCCCGCCGGGGCACATGCAGAACGAATACACCGGAAGGCCGTTGGATGCCGTATAGGTCAGCTTGTATTCGGCGGCCTTCACCCCGGGGAGCTTCGGATTGAGCCACTGCGAGAGGTTGATTAGTTCCTGGGGATGCTCCACCCGCACGCCGATGGCAAAGGGTTTGGTTCGAAAACCTACCCCGTTCCGGTAAAGCATGCGGTAGGTTTCGTAGGATGAATGCCCCGGTGCCACCATCAGCAGGTCGCAGCTATAAGTGCCCTGCGGTGTGGTTACCGCTGTGCATTTTCCATGACTGATCTCAAGGCCGGTGATTTCGGTATTGAAGCGGATGGTTCCGCCAATTTGCAGAAATTGCTCCCTCAGGTTGGGAATTACAGTTCTGAGTTTATCGCTTCCGATGTGCGGCCTGGCCAGATACAGGATTTCCTCAGGAGCACCTGCGGATACGTAGGTTTCGAATACGAATTTTTTCTCCGGGGCAATGCCTTTGGTTCGCGAAGTGAGTTTCCCGTCGGAAAAGGTGCCGGCGCCGCCTTCCCCATGGCAATAGTTGGAATGTCCTTTAAATTCATTGCCATGCTCAAATCTCATGATGTCGCGGTAGCGTGTTGCCACCTCGGTACCTTTTTCGAAAAGCTCCACATCAAATCCGGCTTTTTGGAGCACAAAGGCAGCGAAAAATCCTGCCGGTCCGCTGCCAAGCACGATGGCCTTCCGGTTTCGCCTGAGGTAGGGGATCTTAATCTGAGGCTCACCGGGATAAGGCGCTCCCTTCAATTCACCTGAAAAAACCCTTACCCTTACCAGCCAGTAAACATTGGGTTTCTTGCGGGCATCGAGGCTTTGCCTGACGATCTCGTAGGTGAATTTCTTCAGCCTAAGTTTTTTCCCGATCAGCTTTCGAAGGTCGTGATCCGAATAATCGGTGTGCAACCTCAGCTCGATTTCTGTATGTGCTGTTTTGCTCAAATCTATTCCTTAAAAAAATATATTGTTCGAGTTTGTTGATCCGGAATGCCAATGATGTTGTTGATGTAATCCTGTTTCTGGTGAAGTATGCCGGCTTTCTGCACATACCCTCTTCCCATCGGCATACAGGCGGCCCAGGCACCGGACCGGCGGCAGTCGTTCAGATCGGTGATGCGCACTACGGTATGTGCACCAACAATGATGATGCTGTGCGCATAACCGGCAGCTTGCTTCAGGGCATCTTCAACATTTTCTTTGGTCAGTTCCATGCTTTTCACGGATTGTTCTGCAGCCAGCGCGGCAAGCCCGGCAATCGGCTCCGAAGAGGTGAGGTTTGCTGCTTCGATGGTCAGGATATCATTCAGAAAATTGCTGAGGATTTCTGACTTGTTTTCCTGTGAATACGCTGATACGGCCAGCATGAGGACCAGGAGGAGTAATGATTTTGCTTTCATGTTTTTGATTTTTTGATTTAACAAATTCGTGCTAAAAGTAGTGAAAATGATGAATGAAAAAAAGCCGGCAGCAAAAATGCCACCGGCTTTTTAAGAAAACCTTTTAATAAGCTTTATTTGCGGATGATCACTTTTTCGATCATGCTGCTTTCGTCATTTTTCAGGTAGAGGTAATATACACCTTCGGCGAGGTTACTCAGGTCGAGCTGTTCGGTATAGGTGCCGTTTACTTCCACAGTCTGGCTATATACTTCAATGCCCAGTGTATTGAGCATAGTCACCTGATAAGTGGCGGCTTTGGCCGAGCTCAGCTCCAGCTTAAACGAGCCGTTGTTGGGGTTGGGATAGATACTGGCCGCTGTTCCATTGATTTCGTCGATTCCTGTGGGATCGTATACCATAATTTCGAAATCTTCGGAGTATTCGCCCATACCGCAATCATTTCCACCGCATACCTTCAGCATGGCATTGCCCATCCAGTCGGCGTTCCAGGTAATCAGCACCGTGTTCATGGTCACTTCCAGCGTACCTGCATCTTCGGGTGTAAGTACCCAGTCGTACAGTGTGCAATCGTCGAGCTCGGGCACGTTGTATTCTTCCACAGCGCCCATAGGCACTTCCTGCTCGCCTTCAATCGGGCCGGCCTGATCAGGTTCCGCCATTACGCTGATATAATCAGTCTTGTTCATTTCGGTGGTATTTGTTCCGTCCGAAATCTCAAGGGTTACATCAAAGTTGCCCCAGGTTTCATAAACCACGGTGGGATTTTGTTCGGTAGAAGTTTCAGGTGTTCCGCCTTCGAAGGTCCAGAGCCACGAGGTGGCGCCCATCGATTCGTCAGTGAAAGCCACTTCCATTCCTTCGCAGCCTTCAGTGATGTCGGCTGTGAAATCAGGCAGAAGCGTTTCAGGCATCAGGCCGAAAAATTCCAGGTAAGCTTCCATCAGCGCGGTACGGTCACCGTTGAGGCCGCCGAACTCATGCGAACAACCGATGGTCAGGTAGCTGCCGGCATCGTTGGCCACGCCTGTGCCGTAGCTGGGCGATTGGTTGTTGAGGATTACCTCAGCATCTCCTGAAGCTTCCAGATGGTCGATCCAGTTGTTGTCGCCATTGTAACTGAACGACAAGCCTTCGGTAAAGGTTCCGGTAACACCGTTTATGGTGCCCAGATCACCCGAACCGTCGGAAGTACCATTGATCCCGAACATGGCATGAACCGGTGTTGGTTCGTCGTAGTACCAGGTGTCGCCACCTTCCATATAGAGACTTCCTCCTGCATCGAGGTAATCGGCCAAAACCTGACCTTCGTTGGTGGTCAGCTCATAGTTATCCGAATAAATACCCAGGCAGAGGAAGATCGAGGAATACAGGTTGAGGTCGGCAGGAAGCGTAGTGGCTTCGTCGTAAGGAATGCCGATTTCATCAAGGTCCTCGGCCATCTTGTCTGCCGAGTTGTTGTTTCCATCCATATCCACGATCAGTACCGGGATCTGACCCACCACTGCCATGAACGAACCTTCTGCTGTCAGCCCAAGATCGGCAGTGATGCCGAAGTTGAAACTGGCCGGATGGCCGGTAGGCGTCATATCGTCGGCAGTTACGGTGTAGCTCATTTCACCGGTTTCACCGGCTGCAATGGCGCCATAGCTGGCCTGTGCCGATTCGATGGTAATGTACATATCCGAGGTGGTGAGTTCGCCTGCAACGCCGGTTGCTTCTGCACTTCCGCTGTTTTCTATCGAAACGAACAGTTCTACGGTTTCACCCGGATCGAGTTTTCCGTTGTTGTTGCCATTGATATCCACAATATAGAAATCACCATATTCAAGAATGCCGGCATGGGCGGTAAGTGAGAAGGTGCTTTCCCAGGTTTCTTCACCTACAGCCGTTACGGTAAACATAATGCTATGGCCGTCGGGAATATTTTCAGCTACTTCAATTTCGAAGGCGCCATCCATCATTTTGATTTCGTCCGGTTCAATGGTGCCGAAGTTCTCGGTGGCATCTATAATGGTAATGTATTCATCGGAAGTTGCAATGGTAACTTCTACATTGGATGCGTCTT
>JBKHBQ010000141.1:0-10077 GCA_046542305.1 Bacteroidales bacterium | reverse complement strand
ACCCGCCACCTACAGCTTGGAAGGCTGTCGCTCTACCGGATGAGCTACTTCCGCATGTCGCCTTTACACAAAAAAGGATTTCATTTTATGAAACCCCCTGTTTATCATTTTCAATACGTTAATGAACTCATGGTAAGCGCAGGCTTATTCCGTCGATGGTGTGAATAGAATGCCTTTGCAATACATCGTAGAACGAAAATCCGGGAGTGCGGAATACTTATGAAGGAATGCCTTTGGCAGAACCTTGCTAAAGCTTGCGCCTTTGCTGCCCGAAAAAACAATAATTATAAGAACAATTCAGAGTGGGGAGAGGAGGATTCGAACCTCCGAAGGCTTCGCCAACAGATTTACAGTCTGCCCCATTTGACCGCTCTGGTATCTCCCCCTTTGTCAGCGGTAAAACAACCGCTGCGGGAGCCGATGGACGGACTCGAACCGCCGACCGGCTGATTACAAATCAGCTGCTCTACCAACTGAGCTACATCGGCCTGAAATCAAGATGATGTAAGAACTTCGCTAAAAAAATGCAGCCCTTTTTTTGAAAAAGGACTGCAAAAGTATAACAGTTATTCTATTTAACAAAACTTTTTTAAAAATAATTTCAAAAAGTTTAGCTGTTTCTCATTTTCTCCTTGTACTTAATGAGTTGTCTGCGCAAAGCTTCTACGGCATTATCGGTGGATTCTTCAAAAGTCTTGCTTTGCTTTTTTGCATAAAGATCGTTTCCACGCACATTGAGCTTAATCTCGGTAACCTTATTATCCTGACTGTCGTTATTATCCAGCTTTAAAGCAACTTCACCGGCGATGACTCCGTCGTAAAACTGTGAAAGTTTTTCGATTTTCTCTTTAATAAAGGCTTCTAATTTGCGGTCAGCCTTAAAGTGAATCGATCTGATGTCTATTTGCATAATCTGTCCTCCTGAATTTATTAGGCTCTTGGATGAGCTTGTTTGTAAATAGTTTGTAATTTTTCAATCGTATTATGCGTGTAAACCTGGGTGGCCGAAAGGCTGGAATGGCCCAGGATTTCTTTAATGGCATTCAAGTCGGCACCATGGTTGAGCATAATCGTGGCAAAACTGTGCCTCAACGTATGGGGACTTTTCTTGGAATTTGATGATACATAGGCAAGGTGTTTCGTGATTACTCGGTAAACAAGTTTCGGGTAGCTTTGTTTGCCCGAAACGGTGACAAAAAGGTAAGGGTTGTCCGGGTTTTTATCCGAAAGAAGTTCCTGGCGGAAAGGAAGGTATTTTTCGATGGAATCAACTAATGATCTGCTCATGGGTATGATTCGTTGTTTGTTTCTTTTACCGGTGACTTTCAGGAGCCCCTTGTCAGAATTAATGTCCTGGACTTTTAATGCAGTGAGCTCCGAAAGACGCATCCCTGTTAAATAAAATGTTTCTATGATCAATTTATTGCGTAACCCTTCGAATCCTTCGCCAAAATCCAGTTCATTTAATAAGGTATTCATCTCGTGTTCCTTTACAAACACCGGCAAGGGCTTTTTGGATTTGGGGGCAATTACTTTTTGCATTGGATTTTCTGAAATCATTTGCTGTTTCTTCAGGAATCTGAAGTAGGATTTCAGGGTGGAGATCTTGCGGTTGATCGATCTTGTGCCTACAGCATTTTCGATTAATTGCACCAGCCAGCTTCTGATCATCTGATGACCGGCCTGTGCCGGATCGTTCAACTCATAGTGTTCGGCAAGAAATGAATGGAATTGATGCAGGTCGGATTGGTAGGCCTTGACTGTGTTAGGGGAGTACCTCTTCTCGTGCTCGATATATCTGATGAATCTTTCCGTCACAGTAAAAAAAATAGGAAAACCTTTGTCCCAAAGGTAAATATTTTTTACCGTCAAAACAAAGAATTTCCTATCTAAAAGAAAATATTTTTTGCCAGACTGCTGGCTTAAGCTTCCTGCTCGTTTTTAAGCTGTTGAATGTAAATAGCTTTGAGTTTTGCCTCACGTTTTTTTACTGAAGGCTTGGTGTATTTCTGTCTTTCGCGCAGTTCTTTTACCACACCGGTTTTTTCGAATTTTCTTTTGTACTTCTTTAAAGCTCTTTCGATGCTTTCGCCTTCTTTTACAGGAACTATGATCATGTTAAATACCTCTTTTTAAATATTTTATTTCTTGTTTTATTCTTTTTTACCAAATTGGCGTGCAAAATTAAACAACTTATTTAAACCTGCAAAATTATTCGCCTAAAAAAGTTTAGGAGATAAAAAAACTGCCTGCAGGTTTAATAACTGCAGGCAGCATTCCAATCATCAAAATGGTTGTGGTTTATTTCAATTCCGGTAATCTGCCGGGTGTCCACGGTGCTTCATACTTTTCCATTTCCTTTTCCAGGGCGGTTACTTCACGGTCGATCTGTTTGATTTCATCGATAACCGGCGGAAGTTCTTCCATCAGGATTTGGTATTGCTTCAACTGTGTTTGTGTAGGCGCCGATGTGGAGCCCCAGTGCGAATAAGCAATGGTGTTCATCCTGTGGTTGAGCGGCATCGGTTCAGGAGGTACTTCCTCTGAACTGGCCTTTGCCGGCGTGCCGTTAAATTCGAATTCAACCTCATCGAGACTTTCGGCCAGGTTACGTGCTTTGTGCGATAATTCAACCGGTGCCTTGGGTGTATTATGCAGTGCCTGCCTGATGTGAGCTACTTTTTTCATGAGGTCTTCCATGTAGTTTTCGGCGCCGCGCATGGTACGTGCCAGTTCGGAAACCTTGTTCTGGTATTGTACAAGCGCTTCGCGGTCGGTGGCGGGCAGTGTGGTGTTTTCGAGCGGTTTGGCAGTGAATGCAACCGGTCCGGCCAGTTGGGTCACTTCGCCGTTGTGATCCATCGACATTGATACATAGTAGGTTCCCGGAAGGGCATACATTCCTGAGCTTCCTCCGCTTTTGGGATTGAATTTGCCTCCGCTCAAATGTACCGGGTTTTTACCCTGATAGCGAAGATTCCAACTGGTGCGGTTAATGCCTGTTGAAGGACTTTCGTAAAGCTTGCGAACGATGTTGCCGTCTTCATCGGTGATGGTAAAGATCAATACAGGAGGGATTTCCTTTTCTTCTTCGCGCAATTGCTCCGTAGTGGGTTGGGGAATAGGTTCGCTGTTTTTGAATAATTCTTTTTCTTTTTTCAGCCTTTCCTGTTTTTTGGTTTTCGGAACATCATTCAGATAATAGGTGAAGATGGCTCCAAATTCGGGATTAGGTGCGGTATAATAGGTAGATCCCTGTCCGTAGCGGCCGCCATCCTGAACATACATTAGTGCGTCCTTTACGGGGAAGAGTATGGCTTTGCTGGTGTCGAGCGCTTGTGCATCGACATGGCGCAGCGGCGTGTAGTTGTCGATGATGTAGAATCCGCGGCCGAAGGTGGCTGCCACCAGGTCGCCTTCACGTTCCTGAATCACCAAATCTTTCACGGCAATATCGGGCATTCCGGCCGAAAGTTCTGTCCAGATTTTACCTCCGTCGAGGGTAAAGAATGCACTGAACTCTGTGCCAACGAAAAGCAAATCCTCTTTTACCGGATCCTGAACGATGGTATGGATGGTTTCGTCTTCAGGAAGGTTTCCGGTGATGGATTCCCAGGTACGGCCTTTGTCGGTGCTCTTAAGCAGGTAGGGTTTGAAATCGTCGCTTTTGATATTGTCGAAAGAGGCATACACCACATTTTCGTCGAAAAGGGAGGGAAGAATATCGCTGACATATGTGTATTGGGGAACACCCGGAAAGCTGCTGATTTTATGCCAGTTTGCGCCCGCGTCTTCCGATACCTGAATCACGCCATCATCGGTGCCTATATAAAGAAGGTCTTCTTTAATTGGTGATTCGGCCAGTGAAACGATTGTTCCCCATAGCGAGGTCGATACATCTTTAGATACGGCGTCGGAAGGCCAGTATTTATCCATTATTTTAAACTGGTTGCGATCCTCGTCACGGGTAAGGTCGCCGCTGATGGTTTCCCAACTGTTACCGCGGTCGTCGCTGCGGAAAACCTTGTTGGCTGCAATGTAAAGCCTTGTTCCCGAATGGGGGCTTAATATAAAAGGTGTATTCCAGTTCCAGCGGTAGGTAAGTTCGTCCTTGCCGGGTTCTGGTTTGATCTTGAGGCTTTCGCCGGATTTTTTATCGTAGCGGAAGATGTTGCCATACTGATAGGCAGAATAAACGATATCAGGATTCCCCGGCTCGATGGCCTGGAAGAAGCCGTCGCCGCCCAGGGTTACAATCCATTCGTCGCTGCTAACCCCGCTGCTCTTGATATTTTGAGAGGGGCCGCCCATGCTGTTGTTGTCCTGCGTTCCGCCGTAAACCCAGTAGAAGGGCTCACTGTCGTCCACGTTTACGCGGTAAAACTGTGTAATGGGCAGGTTTGATTTGAACAGGAAGTTTTCGCCGTCGTCGAATGTTTCATATACACCGCCGTCCCCGCCGATCATCCAGTGCCGGGTGTCGTCGGGATCAATCCACATGGCATGATCATCCACATGGCGTCCTTTGTTGCTGAGCCGGTTCCAGGTTTTGCCCCCATCGGTGGTAACCTTTGAGATGGTTTCCATCGAGTACACTTTATCCGGGTCAACGGGATCGCAAAAGATCTCATTGTAATATTGTCCGCTGGAATGATGGTTACTGCGTTTTTCCCAGCTTGCGCCGCGGTTGGTTGAGCGGAAGAAACCTCCATTATCCCCGGCGGCTTCCATGATCAGGTAAAGGTATTCGGGATTGGCCGGAGAAATGGCGATGCCCATTCCGCCGATGTGCCCTCCGGGAAGTCCTTTCATGATCTTATTCCAGGTTTTGCCCCCATCATTGGTTTTGTAAACTGCCGATTCCGGTCCGCCGCCAATTTTGCCAAAGCCTCTGCGGCGACGCTGTTCCGAAGTGGCATAAATCACTTCGGGGTCACGCGGATCCATAACCATATCGTTCACACCTGTATGCTCGCTGATCTCCAGCACCTTTTCCCAGGTTTCGCCGCCGTCGGTGGTTTTGTACAGCCCTCTGTCACCGCCGGGTCCCCAGACCGAGCCTTCAGCAGCCACATACACAATGTCTGAATTTTCAGGATGGATAAGAATTTTGCCAATCTGTCGCGATTCCTTCAATCCCATGTTTTTCCACGAGCTGCCGCCGTCTTCCGATTTGTAAACGCCGTTGCCGTAGCCAAGCGCCCGCTGGTGGTTGTTTTCGCCGGTTCCCAGCCACAAAATGTTGTGGTTGTTGGGATCCATGGCGATAGAGCCCATGGCATATGCTCCGTAATTGTCGAAGATCGGTTTGAACGTTGTGCCGTTGTTCTCGGTTTTCCACACGTGTCCCGAGGCTACGGCTACATAGTATTCGCTGTGGTTGTCGGGATTAACGGCAAAATCGGCAATACGCCCCGATGTAAATGCCGGGCCGATACCACGCCATTTCAACCCGGAAAAGGTGGAGGATTTCAGGGTGTCGTTTTTTTCGTCTTTATCTTTTTTTTTCTTTGCAAAAGCATCGGTGGATACCAGCAAAAAAATGAGCGACAACAGAATCGCCCCTGCTTTCATAGCACCCGAATAAGTACGTACCGGGTTTCTTTGTTTAAGTTTTTCCTGCATTGTGCTAAAAATTAATGAAATAGTTGTCGATTAGTGTTACATACAATTGTAATCGCCAAAAATACGGAACTCGGATAAATAATAGAACTCACTTTCTTATTTGTAATTATTTTCAATAAACTTCTGTAATAAATTGTTTTAACCTATTTTCGCAGGTAAAACCTGCGATATGAAATTAATCTGTTACGCCACTCTGGTAATTGCATTCATTTGTGTGTTTAGTTTTGCAGCCTTGCCTCAACGGCAGGCTTCTGTTGCACGAGCTTCTGTAGACCGCACCGTGACGGTAACCGGCGGCGACGCTTTGAATGCCGATTTTGTGGCTATTGCCCGGTTTGGTGAAGTGCCTTTTACGGTCCAGTTCAAGGATGCCTCCACCGGCGATCCCACAAGTTGGCAGTGGAATTTTGGAGATGGATCCACTGATAGCATAAAAAATCCGCTGCACACCTATCAAACAAGCGGCAGTTTTACGGTAAAGCTTACGGTGAGTGATGGTGCCGAAGTGTCGAATGTCACCCGAACGGGCTTCATCCATACCGTGAGCCAGGGAAACTGTGACACCACAGCTTATCCCCTGCCGGGCGAGTACACCTATTATATAATATTCAGCAATGGTTCCGGCTATGTCTCCGGAAACAATTCCTACGGCGATCTTGCCAAAGCCAGCTATTTTGATGAGGGAAACGAAGGCTATCTTTTTGGCGGAATTTTCGATTTTGCGGTAGCCGATATGTCGATGATCTCGAATACCGAGGTGAAGTTTCATACGTGGGCTGCCGACGGTCCGCAGGGAAGTCCGGGAACGGTGCTTTCGACCCAATCCATGCTGATGGCCGAGATCAGGCAGAATGTAGATTGGGAGCGTTCTACACTGGTTTTCTTTGATGAACCGCTGGCGCTCGACGGGCCTTTTTTTCTGGGAGTGGAGTTGCCGCAGAACACGGGCGACACATTGGTTTTGTTTACCAATGAAGACGGACAGGGCAATCCTGCCAATGGCTGGGAGCAGCATAATACCAACCAGTGGTATCCCTATACAGATGCCCAGCAGAGTTGGGGTTTGAATATCGATCATGCCATATTCCCTGTTGTTTGCAATACAACGGGGATCAGCAATCCACTGTTGAAAAACAAAATTCTTGTTTATCCCAATCCGGCATCTGAAACCATTTATGTATCAAATCCTGATGGCAGCTTGAAAAATATTTCCGTTTCGGTAACCGATCTGATGGGTAGACAGGTAATTGCTCCCAAAGCTGTCAGTTCAGGAAATCTTGAAATCGGTTTGGGATCATTAACCGAGGGCATCTATCTGGTTACAGTTTTCACGGATGAAGGTATGCGGGTGGAGAAAATCCAAATTGCCAGATAGAAAACTTATCTATTCCGGACGGATCTCCATCATCACGTACAAAACATGATCTGATTTTTTTTGAAGACCAGGAGTGCTGAGGGTTTAGCTGATCGCCAGGTATAAGCCTGAGGATGCTCTTTGCATCAATGATTTAATCAGGTAAACGAAAGTCGTTGCCAATTGTTTATCCCTCAGCAATTGATTAAAAAATTCTAACTTTGCAGCCCTAAAAAATTTAGTAAAACATGTTTGAAAGCTTAAGTGAAAAACTCGAACGCTCGTTTAAGATTCTGAAAGGACACGGTCATATAACCGAAATCAATGTGGCCGAAACCCTGAAGGAGGTTCGCAAGGCACTGCTCGATGCCGACGTCAGTTATAAAATCGCCAAGCAGTTCACCGAGAAGGTGAAGGAAGAAGCGCTTGGGCAAAATGTACTCAATGCGGTATCACCCGGACAGTTGATGGTGAAGATCGTTCACGAGGAAATGACTGAGCTGATGGGTGGCGAGCATGAGGAGATCAACCTGAAGGGAAATCCTGCCATTATTCTCATTGCAGGTTTGCAGGGTTCGGGTAAAACCACCTTTTCTGCCAAGCTTGCAAGTTTTCTGAAGAGAAAAAAGGGTAAGCGTCCATTGCTGGTTGCAGGCGACGTGTACCGTCCTGCTGCTATCAATCAGCTTCAGGTGCTTGGCGAACAGATCAACGTTGAAGTTTATACCGAGGAAGAAAATAAAAATCCCGTAAAAATTGCAAAGAATTCCATCGATTATGCCAAACAGCACGGGCATAATGTGGTGATCGTTGATACCGCCGGACGTCTGGCCATCGACGAGCAGATGATGGATGAGATCAGCAATGTGAAATCCAGCATCAATCCGCACGAAACACTCTTTGTGGTGGATGCCATGACGGGTCAGGATGCCGTGAATACGGCGAAGGCTTTCCACGACAGGCTCGACTACGAAGGGGTTGTCCTCACCAAACTCGACGGTGATACCCGTGGCGGTGCCGCACTTACCATCCGGTCGGTGGTTGAAAAACCCATTAAGTTTGTCGGGATCGGCGAAAAGATCGAAGCCCTCGATGTTTTCTATCCCAAACGTATGGCCGACCGTATCCTGGGAATGGGTGATATTGTTTCGCTGGTGGAAAAAGCTCAGGAGCAGTTCGATCAGGAAGAGGCTCAGAAGCTGCAGCGCAAAATTGCCAAAAATCAGTTCAACTTCAACGATTTCCTTTCCCAGATCAAACAGATCAAAAAAATGGGTAACGTGAAGGATTTGATGAGCATGATTCCAGGCATGGGCAAGGCCATCAAAAATCTCGATATCGATGATGATGCGTTTAAAGAAGTGGAAGCCATCATTTATTCGATGACCCCGGCCGAACGCGAAGATCATAAAATCCTTAACGGAAGCCGTCGCCGCCGAATCGCAAAGGGAAGCGGCACCGACATTCAGGAGGTAAACCGCCTGATTAAGCAATTTGAAGAAACCCGCAAAATGATGCGCATGATGACCAAGGGCGGCGGAAAAAATATGATGCGCATGATGCAGCGTATGAAAGGAATGGGAGTATAGTAATTATTCGCAATCACATTAATACCTAACAGTAATGATACTGATCGACGGAAAACAAACTGCTGAAGCCATCAAGGAAGAAATCAAAACCGAGGTTGGTAAACTGATCGAAAACGAGGGCGAATCACCGCATCTGGCAGCCATCCTCGTTGGCGAAGACCCCGCCAGCGAAACCTACGTTTCGCATAAGGAGAAGGATTGCAAAGCCGTCGGAATTCTTTCTTCGGTGTACAGGCTGCACAGCCAGGTTTCGGAAGAGGAGTTGCTGGATACCATCGATTTTATCAATGACGACGACGATATTCACGGGCTGATCGTGCAGCTTCCCCTCCCAAGGCACATCAATGTCGACAGGGTAATCCAGCACATCGACCCGAAAAAGGATGTGGACGGATTTCACCCCGTGAACGTGGGCAATATGGTTCTCGGCAACCTTGCGTATCTGCCTGCGACACCTTACGGAATTGTGGAACTGCTGCGCCGGAACAATATTGATACACAGGGAAAGCACTGTGTGGTGCTGGGCAGAAGCAATATCGTGGGAACACCCATCAGTGTGATGCTTTCCAGGAAATCAACGCCGGGAAACGCCACCGTGACGCTATGCCATTCAAAAACAAAAAATATTGAAGACATCACCCGCTCGGCCGATATTCTCATTGCTGCCATAGGACAACCCGGATTTGTTACGGCGGACATGGTGAAGGATGACGTTGTGGTGATCGATGTAGGCATTCACCGTGTGGCTTCCGAAAACAGCAAATCGGGCTTTAAGCTTATCGGGGATGTAAAATTTGATGAAGTGGCAAAAAAAGCCGGTTATATTACGCCCGTGCCGGGTGGTGTGGGGCCCATGACACGTGTGGCGCTGTTGTTGAATACCCTCAAGGCTTTTCGCAGGGCCACCGGATTATAAGTCATGTGCCATGCCCTTTCGCAATCCGCCTACATATTTGTTGCTGTTTCTGCTGACTTTTGTTTTTACGACAGTTGTGTCCGCACAGGATGCGCAGGAACCGCTTGATCAGATCGATTATCAGCCGCAGGTATTGATCTCGCCCTTGCCGGATGTAGTGAACGAAACTTCAGGGCTGATATTCTGGGATGGCTTAATCTGGACACACAACGACAGCGGGGGCGAGGCCGCCATCTACGGACTAAATCCTGAAAGCGGGGAAATACAAAGAAACATTCTGATCAGGAATACCAAAAACAAAGACTGGGAAGACATTACCCAGTGCGACACCTTTATTTATATAGGTGATTTTGGAAACAACAGCGGCACGCGACAGGATCTTCATGTATTGAAGGTGGCAAAATCCGCTATTACGAACAGCCCCCCGGATCTGGCAGTTGACGCCGAAATCATCAGTTTTTCTTATGCCGATCAACAGGATTTCAGCAAGCAAACCCACGATCATAATTTCGATTGTGAGGCCATGATAAGCTTTGGCGACAGCCTGTACCTGTTTTCTAAAAACTGGGCCGATGAGCAATCCAAACTGTACA
>JBKHBQ010000140.1:0-10155 GCA_046542305.1 Bacteroidales bacterium | reverse complement strand
TGAGCGATGGCATCAATTCAGGGCTTTTTCTCACCGCCGGCGGCCTGTTCCTGCTGGGGCTTATGCTGTTGATTTCAAACCGGCTTGAGATAATTGCCGTACAAAATCACCGCCAGCCACTCAGCCGGAGGCAACTGGCACTGAAAAACCTTTCACGCAACAAGAACCGGAGCCTGTATACCATTGCGCTCCTGGCGCTGGGTACCTTTACCATCGTGATCACCGGCGCCAACCGCAGCAACTTTTACGGTTCCGACGATCAGAACCGATCCGGAACAGGTGGCTACGACCTGTGGATTGAAACCTCAGCGCCCGTTACCGTGGATCTGAATACGCCGGCAGGAAAGGAAAAATTCGGACTGGAAGATGACCTTAACAATGAAACTGCGGAATTCCTCCAGTTTTCGGTTCTGGATGGCGATGACGCCTCTTGCCTGAACCTGAACCAGGTGAGCCATCCACGGATTCTCGGTGTGGAACCGGAGGTTTTGCAACGGCGCCATTCTTTTTCCTTTGCCAAAACCTTAAACAGCATTTCCCCGGAAGCAGCGTGGATGGCTTTGGATAAAAAGTTCGACGACAACGTGATCCCTGCCATTGCCGACCAAACGGTGATTACCTGGGGCTTGATGATGAAAGTGGGAGATACGCTTGTTTATCTGAATGAACGAGGGGATGAAATCAAACTGTTGCTGATCGGCGGACTGGCCAATTCGGTTTTCCAGGGAAATCTTCTGATCTCCGACAGTGCCTTCCGCGCCAACTTCCCTTCGTCCGGAGGATCGCACGTGATGATGGCGGATGTAAAAGGCGATACGGACGAAGTAGCCAATTTGCTCAAAAACCGCCTGGCTGACCTTGGCATCGGCATCACACCCACGAACATTCGCCTGGCTGAATTCAATTCGGTGACCAACACCTATTTATCTGTCTTCATGATCCTGGGCTGGTTGGGTATGCTGATCGGCACGGTGGGCCTGGGCGTGGTCATCCTGCGTAATCTGCTCGAGCGCCGGCAGGAAACATCCCTGATGCTTGCAGTAGGTTTCACGGCTGACCATATCCGAAAGATTCTGTTTACTGAAAACCTGATCCTGCTGCTGGCAGGGCTCATCACCGGAATTATTTCGGCAGCGGTCGGCATCCTGCCTTCGTTGCTCAGCCCTGCTTACACCATGGACGGATGGTTTATCGCGGGTTTGCTGCTACTCATTTTCATCAACGGACTGATCTGGATCTCTTTATCATCCCGTTCCGGTTTAAAAAAGCACATCATCAATTCCCTCCGTGAAGAATAATGGTACTGTGGAAATTATACCACGGCAACCTGTTGATTGCCTGTCACATTATCTTTCTTTAGCCGCTGACAACCACTGCATATACAAGCTCCCGGTTTTTTGCTCCTAAAATTGGCATGTTTTTCACACCTGAGCAGGCAAATCTCAATAGTTTGCCGGTATGGAAAAGGAAAAATATTACGAAATTGAAAACCGCGAATGGCTCGATTCGCTGGAATATGTACTTCAAAACGAGGACGAAGAACGCGTAAGGGATTTATTGATGCGGCTGCACGCAAAGGCGCAGGAGTACGGGGTGATGTATAGTTGCCCCGGCAATACGCCGTATATTAATTCCATTTCTCCCAATGATGAATCGCCTTTTCCGGGCAGTCAGGAAATCGAGCGGAAGATCAAAAGCCTGATCCGCTGGAATGCCATGGCCATGGTAGTTCGCGCTAACCTGGAATCTGAAGGGATTGGCGGACATATTTCAACTTATGCTTCCTCGGCAACGCTGTTCGAGGTGGCTTTCAATCATTTTTTGCGGGGGAAAAACGGCAATCGTGAAGCCGATATGGTATATTTCCAGGGACATGCCTCACCGGGTATTTATGCCCGCTCGTATCTGGAGGGAAGGCTTTCGGATAAGGACCTTCACAAATTCAGGCAGGAGCTGCGCGAGGCCGGTGGATTGGCCTCCTATCCGCATCCCCGTTCCATGCCGGAATACTGGCAGTTTCCGACGGTATCAATGGGTCTGTCGCCGTTGATGGCCATTTATCAGGCCCGATTCAATAAATATCTTGAAGACCGCGGTCTGAAGGAACCTGACGACAGGAAAGTGTGGGCTTTTGTAGGCGACGGCGAAATGGACGAACCCGAAAGCATGGGCGCCCTGACCGTGGCCAAACGCGAAGAGCTCGACAATTTGATTTTTGTGATCAACTGCAACCTGCAGCGCCTCGACGGGCCGGTGCGCGGAAACGGCAAAATCATTCAGGAACTGGAAGCAGCCTATAAAGGCGCCGGCTGGAAAGTGATCAAGGTGATCTGGGGCAAGGACTGGGACCCGCTGCTGGCTCAGGATGAGGATGGCGAACTGGTGAAGGCAATGGAAGAAACACCGGACGGACAGTTTCAGAAATATGTGGTGTCGTCGGGTGAATTCATCCGCAAGGATTTTTTCGGCAGAAGCAAAAAGTTGCTGAACATGGTTGAAAATTATTCCGACGAGCAATTGCAGAAGCTGCGCCGCGGCGGCCACGATCCCGTGAAGGTGTACAATGCCTACAAAGCTGCCGTGAATCACAAAGGCAGTCCGGTGGTGATCCTGGCGCAAACCATCAAAGGATACGGTTTGGGAGAAGCCGGCGAGGGCCGTAATATCACCCATCAGCAAAAGAAACTCAACGAACAGGAACTGCTGCATTTCAGAAGCCGTTTCGGAATTCCGCTATCGGATGAGGATGCGAAAAAAGCTCCGTTTTACCGGCCTTCGGATGACAGCGAGGAAATCAAATACCTGAAAAAACGACGTGAAGAACTGGGTGGATTCCTCCCTAAACGCACGGCTGAGGCAGAACCCCTCAAAGAACCTGATGACAAAGTTTACAAAGAACTGCTTGAAGGCTCCGGCGAGCGCAAATTCGCCACCACCATGGCCATCGTACAACTCATCGGCAAGTTGCTTCGCGACAAGAATATCGGCAAACGAATCGTGCCTATTGTGCCCGACGAATCCCGCACGTTCGGAATGGATGCACTGTTCCGCCAGGTGGGGATTTATTCGCACACCGGGCAGAATTACGATCCGGTGGACCGCGAAAGCCTGCTTTACTATAAAGAAGCCAAAGACGGCGCCATTCTCGAGGAGGGCATTACCGAAGCAGGCTGCATGTCGTCGTTCATTTCGGCCGGCACCTCCTATGCGGTACATCGAATAAATATGGTCCCGTTTTATATTTTTTATTCAATGTTCGGATTTCAGCGCGTGGGCGATTTTATCTGGGCTGCCGCCGATGCCCGGGCCCGCGGATTTCTTGTGGGTGGCACATCAGGCCGCACCACGCTTCCCGGCGAAGGTTTGCAGCACCAGGACGGCCACAGCCACCTGATAGCGCTGTCGATCCCAACGCTGAAAGCTTACGATCCCGCTTTTGCGTATGAAGTGGCAGTGATCGTAAAGGAAGGCATCCGCGAAATGTTTATCGAACAAAAGGATCTGATGTACTACATCACTGTACTCAACGAAAAATATCCCATGCCCGCCAAGCCCGACGGCGTGGACGAAGGCATCCTCAGGGGCATGTACAAATACAGGAAGACCACCAGGGAAAAAGGCGAAAAGGTGCACCTGTTTGGTAGCGGCGCCATTCTGAACGAAGTCCTCCGTGCTGCCGACATGCTCGAAAACGACTACGGCGTCCGCGCGGATGTGTGGAGTGTAACCAGCTACAAAGCGCTTTATGATGATGCCAGGGAAACCGACCGCCGGAACAGGCTCAACCCCGGTAAGGAGCAAAAGAAAACTTACATCGAAGAATGTCTCGACGGAGATGAAGGACTTTGCATTGCGGCGCACGATTACGTGAAAGCCATCCCGATGACCGTTTGCCGTTGGTTCCCCGGAATCCTCACTGTGCTTGGTACCGACGGATTTGGCCGCAGCGACAACAGGCGGGCGCTTCGCGATTATTTCGAGGTGGACGACCGCCATATTGCCTTTGCCACCATTCACAGCCTGTTTATCAATAAAAAAATTGATAAGAAAGTTCTGATGAAAGCCGCAAAGGATTTGAAAATCACGAATGAAAAACCCAATCCCTCACAGGGTTAAAAAATATTGAATTATGATCAAGGAAATTAAATTACCCGAAATTGCTGAAAACATCGAATCAGCCACCGTCCTCAGCATTCTGGTCTCGGAAGGCGATAAAATCAAAAAAGACGACAACATCGTGGAGATGGAAAGCGATAAAGCCACCTTCGACCTGCCCGCTGATGTTGGAGGTACCGTTAAGGAAATCAAAATTTCTGAAGGCGATGAAGTGGATGTAGGTCAGGTAGTGATGACCGTGGAGACGGAAGAAGAGGAGAAAGAGGAGAAAGGGGAGAAAGAAAAAGGAGAAAACGAAAAAGGAGAAAAGGAAGAAGGAGAGGAGAAAGGAGAAGAGGAAAAAGGGGAAAAAGAGAAGCAAGAGAAGGAAGAGGAAGGAGAGAAGAAGGAAAAAGAGACAAAGAAAAGAGAAGCGGAAGAAGAGCCTGAGGAAGAAGAAAAAGAGGAGGAAGAAGAAGAGCCTGAAGAAAAGGAAGAACCCGAAGAGGAAGAGGAAGAAGAAAAGAAGGAAAAAGAAAAAAGAAAAAAAGAGGAAAAGGAAGAAGAGGAAGAAGCCGGCAAAAAGAAACGGGCCGAAGAAGGTGAAAAGAAAGAAGTTCCGGCGGCACCTTCGGTGAGGAGGCTGGCCCGCGAACTGGGCGTGGAGATCCGTAAAGTGGAAGGTACCGGCCCCAACGATCGCATTATGGCCGAGGATGTAAAATCATACGCTAAGGCGATCGTGAAAAAATCCGGTGACAAAACAGCGGCTACCGACGATTATGAGCTGCCCGATTTCAGCAGTTTCGGCGATACTGAACGCAAGCCACTCGACAGCATTCGAAAACGCACCGCCAAAAATATGACGGCTTCCTGGCAAAGCATCCCGCACGTGTTCCAGTTCGACAAGGCCGATGTAACCGGTCTCGAAGAATTCCGCGAAAAATACGGTAAACAGGTTGAAAAGGAAGGTGGTAAGCTTACCGTTACCGCCATCATTCTCAAAATCATGGCTAAAGCGCTGGAAGCATTTCCCAAATTCAACGCCAGTCTGGATATGAAAAACGGGGAAGTGGTTTATAAAAAATATTTCAACGTGGGTGTGGCCGTGGATACCGAACGCGGATTGCTGGTGCCGGTTATTCGCAACGTGGATCGTAAATCCATCATCGATCTTTCGCTCGAACTGCAGGAACTGGCGGAAAATGCCCGCAATAAAAAAATTAAACCCGATCAGCTGCAGGGTGCCAATATTGCCATTTCAAATCTGGGCGGGATCGGAGGAACCAATTTCACCCCAATCATCTACCGGCCGAATGTGGCAATTTTGGGCGTGTCACGTACCACCACCGAGCCGGTGTGGGCAGACGGCGAATTCTGGCCGCGTCTCATCCTGCCGCTTTCCCTCTCGTATGATCACCGCCTGATCGACGGCGCCGAAGCTGCCCGTTTCCTCAGGTGGTTTTGCGAAGCCCTCGAAAATCCATTGCTAACCCTTTTCAAAGGAGGAAAATAATGTCAGAAGAAAACAATAGCAAAGCACAACTGGCCATTATCGGGGCGGGGCCAGGAGGATATGCGGCCGCTTTTCATGCTGCTGATCTCGGTATCGAAGTTACACTGATCGACCCGAATGAAAATCCCGGTGGGGTGTGCCTTTACCATGGATGCATCCCCACCAAGGCCTTGCTTCATTTTGCCGAAATGAAACGTGAGGCTTATGCTGCAAGGCAATTTGGGCTGGATTTTCAGAGTGTTTCGGTAAATGTGGATAAGCTCCGGCAGTGGAAGGGCCGTGTGGTGAAAAAACTTACCGGCGGCCTCGGGCAATTGACCAAAGCCAGAAAAATAAACTACGTCAGGGCCTATGCAAAATTTATCGATCAAAACACACTCGAACTTGAGGATTTGGATGGAAAGAAAACCCAACTCAGTTTTGAAAAGGCCATTGTGGCCACCGGAGCCCGTGCTGCCAGTTTGCCGGGTGCGGAGTTCGATCATGATACCATCATGAATGCACAGTCAGCGCTTGAATTAAAGGATGTGCCCGATCGCATGCTGATCGTGGGTGGCGGATACATAGGGCTGGAAATGGGGACCATTTATCATGCACTCGGTACCAAGGTAAAAATTGTGGAAATGACTCCCGGAATTATGCCCGGTATGGATCGCGACCTGATAGAGGTGGTTGAAAAGGAGCTGAAGGAGGTGCTGAACGGCGCCCGTTTTGAAACAAAGGTAAAATTGGTGGAAAAAACGGAAAGCGGCATCAGGGCAACCCTCGAAAATAAGGACGGCGAAACCGAAGTAGAGCAGTTCGACAAAATGCTGATAGCGGTTGGCGAGGTGCCGAATACTGAAAAGCTGGGCCTGGATAAGGCCGGCGTTGAAACCGACGACAAAAATTTTGTTAAAGTGAACGAATTCAGGCAAACCAGCGCCAAACATATTTATGCCATCGGCGATATCACCGGCGAACCTCTTCTTGCGCATAAAGCTTCGCACGAAGGAAAGGTGGCTTCCGAACATATTGCCGGAAAGAAAACTGCTTACGAACCGGAGGCCATTCCTGCCATTGTGTTTGTGGGATTGGCGTGGACCGGTCTTATGGAAAGGGATGCTGAAGCGCAGGGCCGGAAGGTGAAGGTTACCAAATTCCCGTGGAGCGCTTCGGGGCGTGCGGCTACCCTTGGTAAAAAGTATGGATTGACGAAACTCATCATCGATCCTGAAACCGATCGCCTGTTGGGAGCCGGTTTTGCAGGATATCGCTCGGATTCCCTGGTTCCGGAAGCCACCCTTGCCATCGAAATGGGTGCTGTGGCCAAAGATCTGGAGCTGACGATACATCCGCATCCCACCCTTTCCGAAACCATCATGGAAGCCGCAGAAATGTATTACGGTCAAGCCATACATACTATGAAATCAAAATAATTCACACCTGAAATACAGCACAAAACTGTTTCCGCATGAAAGATCTACATCCGCATGCATCTGAGGTTGAAAAGGTCATTTCTGAGCTTAACTCAAATTCCGAAAAAGGCCTTTCGAATGACGAGGTCAAAAAACGATTGAAAAAGCACGGCCCGAACAAACTGCGCGAAAAAAAGGAACGTAGCATATGGAAACTACTGCTCGACCAATTTAAAAGCGTAGTGATTTACCTGCTGATTGCGGCAGTGATCGTATCACTTATCTTTGGAGATATCCCGGAGGCCGTGGCCATTTTCGTGGTGATCCTGCTCAATACGGCCATTGGTTTTTACATGGAATTACAAGCCCGAAACTCCATGAAATCGCTCCGGCAAATGGATAAAATGACCTGTATGGTGATGCGCGATGGCGATAAGGATGAGATCGACGCAGAAAAGCTGGTCCCGGGCGACATCATCATTATCGAATCCGGCCAGTTGATCCCTGCCGATGCCCGCATCATCGAGGAGTCTGAATTGCAAATCAACGAATCGGCGCTCACCGGCGAATCCTTTCCCGTAGACAAGCAAACCGAGCCGCTGGACGAAGATACAACCCTTGCCGACAGGAAGAACATGGTTTTTAAAGGAACTTCCGTTACCAAGGGTAGAGCCAAAGCTGTGGTAACCGGTACAGGCATGGATACGGAAATCGGCGACATTTCCGAAATGGTGAGCAGCGAGGAAAGCGAGGAAATTCCGCTTAATCGTAAACTCAATAAACTTTCACAAATGCTCATATGGATCGTGCTCGGAATGGCGGTGGTGTACGGTGGACTGGGATATCTTACCGGGAAAGAATTGTACATCATTGCCCAAACGGCCATTGCATGGGCCATCGCGGCCATACCCGAGGGGCTGGCCATCGTGGCTACCATTGCCCTGGCAAAGGGCATGATCCGTCTGGCCCGTGAGCACGTAATCGTGAAAAGGCTTGCCGCCGTCGAAACCCTTGGCGAAACCACCACCATCCTCACCGACAAAACCGGAACACTCACCGAAAGCAAACTTACCGCAGAGCAGATCAACACGCCCTGCTATCAGGATAAGGCCAAAAAGGTGATCGATGATAAACCCGATGATAATGTATGCCTCGAAAAGCTCATCACGGTATCGGCGCTTTGCAACAATGTGGAGGTGGATGAGGAAGGGGAGGTGAAGGGAGATACGGTGGAAATTTCACTGTATCATTTTGTGGAAAAGATAGAAGAGGGACTGTTCGATAAAAAGAAAGAAGCGTACGAGCGGGTGGACGAAGATCCTTTTGATTCGGAAAGCAAGTACATGATCACGATGCACAAGAAGGATTCGGGTTATTTCTATGCCCTCAAGGGAGCTTCTTCCAGCGTGCTTGAGGAATGCGATCAGGTATTGACGGAATCGGGAGAAGAATCGCTTTCGGATGAGGATAAAAAGAAATGGAACGAAACCGACGACGAAATGGCCGCCGACGGACTGCGCACCCTCGCCTTTGCTTATAAGGAAACCGACAGCAAAGAGGAAATGGAAGGCGGCTACACGCTCATCGGCATGATCGGATTTCTTGATCCGCCAAGAGAAGCCGTTAAGGATGCTATTAAAACCTGTCGCGATGCCGGTATACGTGTGATAATGGTCACCGGCGATCATCCCGAAACTTCTAAAAATATTGCCAGACAAGTGGGCATCACTGACGATGATGATCCTAAAGCATATACGGGCAAAGATGTGGAGAACGTGAGCGAAGAGGAAGAGAAAAAGTTTTATGAGGCCAATATTTTTGCCCGGGTTGATCCGGGTCAGAAACTCGATATCCTGAAGGTATTTAAGGATTCGGGCGATATTGTGGGCATGACCGGCGACGGCGTAAACGACGCCCCCGCCCTCAAAAAGGCCGACATCGGCATTGCCATGGGAAAACGCGGCACACAGGTGGCCCAGGAATTTTCGGATATGGTGCTGAAAGACGACAGCTTTTCTTCCATCGTAACGGCCATTCGCGAAGGGCGCATCATTTTCAGCAACATCCGCAAATTTGTAGAATACCAGCTATCGTACCACCTGGCCGAAATTGTGGTTATCGCCGCCATCAGCTTTACGGTGTTTAACCTGCCGCTGTTGCCGCTGCAATTGCTGTTTCTAAACCTTCTGGTGGATGTATTTCCTGCGCTTGCACTCGGCGTATCCAAGGGCATGCCGGGTGTGATGAAACAACCTCCGAAAGATCCTGACGAACCCATCCTGCCCAAATCAAGCTGGTGGATCATCAGCAGCTACGGCGTTATTATCGGCATTTGGGTGATCGGTGCATATTTCGCCGGGCTGTTCTATCTTGATGTTTCGAAGGAAATTGCCAACAACATCGCCTTTTTCTCCCTTGCGTTTACCCAGTTGCTCCACGTGTTCAACATGCGCAACCGCGAGGAGCCGGTATTCCGCAATCAGGTTACCCAAAACAAATGGGTATGGTATGCCATCCTGCTCTGTGCAGTGGTGATTATCGGAGCTTATTTTACTCCCGGGCTCAACACGCTGCTGTCGTTTCAGCCCATGGGCCTTATGCCGTGGCTGCTTGTGGGAATCACCATCGTGCTCGCAATTACAAGCATTCAGTTGTTGAAGTATTGGAAGGTGATCAGGTAGTTTAATTTTGTAGCAAAAGGTTGCATATTGTATCATGCCAACAGCAATCAGAGGATCGGATAAACTGATCAGCGATGCAAAGCTCATCAGCAAAGTGGAAAAGCGTTCTCTGACCGGTCAGATTGAATACTTGGCTCAAATAGGAAAACTCGCCGGGGAGAATCCGGATTTGCCCTACAGCCTGATCAGAGAGATTATGATCGGCCTTGAAGAACTGGATCAGAAAAAAGGTTCTGAATATCAGTTTGAGAAATGAACAAGATCCTTCAATCCGCACTTTTCAGCCGAAAAGTTAGGAAGCTAACAAAGAATCAGAAACTTCAGCTTGATGATGTCATAAGGGATATTTTAAAACATCCTGACACTGGTGAGATGAAGAAGGGAGATTTAAGAGGAATATTTGAACATAAATTTAAGCTCGACAATGTGCTTCCTGATGGCCTGCAGGTTTACAGATGAAACCCTT
>JBKHBQ010000139.1:0-10177 GCA_046542305.1 Bacteroidales bacterium | reverse complement strand
AACGCTGTTACCATCCTGGGCTCCAATAATATCGAGGCGCGTGATAAGAAAAAAGATCAGAATGGTGATTCCAACCTGCAACCCGCCGCCTATCACCAGGGTTTTTTTAATTTTCACCAGGTTTTTAAGCGAGAACTCAATGCCGATGGTAAACAGCAGCAGTATCACCCCGATCTCCGCCAGCACTTCCACCTCATGCACACCGCTGATGAGTGAGAATCCATTCGGCCCCGCCAGCACACCCGTTAAAAGATAACCGAGAATTGCAGGAATCTTCAGCCGCTGGCATACAAAAACCACAGCAATCGCAATGCTGAAAATGATCAGAATATCTTTAAGTAAATCGAATTCCATATCAGGTAATTAAATTTTGGGATAAAAATAACTCTTTTTTAAGTTGCCGAAACTATTGAAAATTCCGGTACTCCGGGAAAAAAGTCACCGGAAATTTCAAGAAAAGGTAATATCATTGGATCTGCTTTCCAATATTTTTTTACCTTTAGCACGCTAAAAATATCACTCGCACAGCTCTACCAAACTTCCAGAATCGCCACCCTAATCTGCAAACCCGAGAAAAGGAAAAAATAGATTCGGTAAACAAACATATATATTTGTTGATGCTTTAAAAGTATTCGGTTAAAAACGAGGATAATAATGACATTTAACATAAGTGTGGCATAATTTTCTATAATGATTTTTTTTAAAAAGTCAAGTAAAAAAAATGTTTTTTTTCCACTTTTTTTGGGTCACCTTTGTTTAAAAAATTTTAGGGAGATATTGGGTTAATTCTTCACCGTTTGTTATCCAAACCTTTTTTTGTTTTATTTTTTTTTAAAATAGTTGATTAACAACTTAATAAGTAGTTCATCAGATGGAAGATTATGCTAAAATTGTTTGGAACAATTGCTTGAAAATCATTAAGGATAACATCAATCACCAGAGCTACAAAACTTGGTTTGAACCGATTAAACCTGTAAAATTGGAGGATGACGTTCTGACGATACAGGTTCCGAGCCAGTTTTTTTACGAATGGCTCGAAGAGCACTACATCAGCTTGTTGCGTAAAACCATCAAGAAGGAGCTGGGCTCCAATGGGAGGCTGGAGTACAGCATTGTGATGGAAAATTCATTCAACCGGCAGGATCCGTATTCCATTGTGATGCCTACTTCAAACAGGATGGCCACAAAGAATCCTGATGTAAACATGCCTTTCAGCATTAAAAGTTCATCCAAGGTAATTCCGGATCCGTTTGTAATTCCAGGCATTCAGAAAGTAAAGGTAAACTCGCAGCTTGTCGACCGGTATTCGTTCGATAATTTTATCGAGGGCGATTGCAACCGGCTGGCGCGTTCGGCAGGGCTGGCCATCGGGAAAAATCCCGGCAAAACCGCCTTTAATCCTTTGTTTATCTACAGCAGGGTCGGGCTCGGAAAATCGCACCTGGCACACGCCATCGGGCTTGAAGTGAAAAACAACTTCCCCGATAAAACGGTGCTTTATGTTACCTCCGATCAGTTTTTCGCCCAGTACATCGAGTCGGTACGAAACAATAACCAGAACGATTTTACCAATTTCTACCAGTTAATCGATGTGCTGATCATTGACGATATTCAATTTTTTTCGGGCAAGGAAAAAACACAGGATGTATTTTTTCACATTTTCAATCAGCTTCACCAGCGATCGAAGCAATTGGTGATTACTTCAGACAAACCGCCTGTAGATATTGAGGGAATTGAAACCCGCCTGCTGTCGCGATTTAAATGGGGGCTTACCGCCGATCTGCAGGTACCTGATCTGGAAACCCGCGTTGCCATTTTGCAGAAACGGCTTTACAACGACGGGATCAATATGCCCCATAATGTGGTGGAATATCTTGCCTACAGTATCACTTCGAATATCCGCGAACTGGAAGGCGCCATGATCTCGGTTTTGGCACAGGCCTCGCTGAACAAGAAGGAGATCACGCTGGAACTTGCCAAGCAGATCGTTGACAATTTCATCAAGAATTCGAACAAGGAAATCTCGATCGATTACATTCAGAAAGTCGTCTCGGAATATTTCGGCCTCACCATCGATCAGATGAATTCCAAAACCCGCAAGCGCAACATCGTTCAGGCAAGGCAACTGGCCATGTATTTTGCCAAGGAACATACCAAGGCCTCACTTACTGCCATTGGACTTCAATGCGGTAATAAGGACCATGCTACGGTTCTTCATGCCTGCAAAACCGTTAAAAACCTGATCGATACCGACAAAGTTTTCCGCGGATACGTTGACGATCTCGACAAAAAGATAAAACTATAACTTTGCCGGAATCGTAAAACGCAACTTATTTCCTATGAACATTCTCATGGTTTGCCTGGGCAACATCTGCCGATCGCCGCTGGCCGAAGGTATACTTAAACATAAATTACAATCGCAGGGCATCAAAGCCACCGTGCATTCGGCCGGCACTTCCGATATTACCACACATCGTGCAAGGCAGTTCGACAAAGAGGATTTCGACCGCTACGACCTTATCTACGCCATGGATCAGTCGAACTATGATAAGATCATCCGGCTGGCGCGAAATGAAGCGGATGTTAAAAAGGTTGAATTATACCTGAACCTTTCCAGCCCTGGCAGCAACAGTGAAGTGCCCGATCCTTACTGGAGCGGAAAGGACGGGTTTGAGCATGTGTACCAACTGCTTGATCATGCAGGTGAGAAACTCATCGAAAAAATCCAAATCAACAACAAAAATTCCTGACACTGTGGACATACAGGCACCAACCCGGCAGGACATCCTGAATGCAGCAACACGCATCGCGGGCAAGGTACATCGCACTCCTGTGATGTCTTCGGAAAATCTTAATAAATTACTGGGCTGCCGGATGTTTTTCAAATGCGAAAACCTTCAAAAGGCGGGGGCATTTAAATCGCGTGGAGCAGTCAATACCGTGTTTTCCTTACGTGACGATGAAATCAAAAACGGAGTGGCCACCCATTCCTCGGGCAACCATGCTGCCGCATTAGCCAGGGCTGCGCGACTCAGAAATATCGATGCGCATATCGTGATGCCTGTAAACTCGTCGAAGGTAAAAGTGGCTGCTGTAAAGAATTACGGCGGAAAGATCACTTTTTGTGAAGCCAACCTTACATCGCGCGAAAGCACATTATTGTCGGTGGTAGAGGAATGCGGAGCCATGGAGATCCATCCCTATAACGACCTGCGCATTATTGCAGGACAGGCCACGGCTGCCCTTGAGCTGATCGAAGATACCGGCCATCTTGATATGATCCTCGCCCCGGTGGGAGGTGGCGGGCTGATGAGCGGCACAGCGTTGTCGGCACATTATTTCTCAGGCAAAACCAGGGTGATTGCCGCAGAACCAGAAAGAGCAGATGATGCATTCCGGTCATTCAGGGCCGGGGAGTTTATTCCCTCGCTAAACCCCGACACCATCGCCGACGGGTTGCGCACATCGCTGGGAAGCTATACCTTTCCCATAATCCGGGAGTATGTACACGATATTGTAACAGTTAGTGAAACCGCGATTGTAAAAGCCATGAAACTTGCCTGGGAACGTATGAAGATCATTATTGAGCCGTCATCCGCCGTTCCATTGGCTGCCATTATGGAAAAGAAAATCAACACAAAGGGCAAAAACATCGGGATCATTATTTCCGGCGGAAATGTTGATTTGGATAATCTGCCCTGGTAAACAGAAGAAATATGCCTGAGCCAGCACTGTATCTGATTCCCGTGAGTCTCGACGATGCCACCGATCCAAAGGAGGTGCTTCCTGAAGGCGTATTGCGTTTGATGGCGCAACTGGATGAGTTTATTGTGGAAAACGCCAGAAGTGCAAGGCGGTTTTTGCGCAAGGCAGGACATGCAAAGGATTTTGATCAGGTAACACTTCACATCCTCGACAAGCATACCCCCATCACCGAGGCCTCCACCTATCTTCAGTCGCTGAAAAAGGGCATGGCAGTGGGTTTGCTCTCAGAAGCGGGAACACCTTGCATTGCCGATCCCGGAGCACAAATTGTAAGGCTTTGCCAGGAACAGGCAATAAAAGTGGTGCCTTTAACAGGGCCTTCGTCGATTTTGCTTGCGCTGATGGGTTCCGGGTTCAACGGCCAGAATTTTGCATTTAACGGTTACCTGCCCATCCATAAGCAGGAATTAAAGAAAAAACTAAAGGAATTGGAATTGGCAGCCCTTGCGCAGGACCAAACACAAATATTCATCGAAACACCTTACCGCAACAACCAAATGCTGGAAATGATCGTGAGTGTATGCAGCGAAAGCACCCGGCTTTGTGTGGCTGCAGAAATTACCACTCCACGCGAAAAGATACTCACACAAACAATCCGAGCGTGGAAAAAACAATTGCCCGACCTACATAAAAAACCCACCGTATTTCTGATTTACCAGGGAGCTTAAAAAAGTGATCCCGGGTGTTGGAGAAACAACCCGGGATCGAAAAGGAGGATTACATGCATTGTTTGGAACAATATGCATTTTTTAAATATTTTTACCAATCACTATACTAATTAAACGTGATAATTGGTTTTTTATTTTCTTTCATTTTCTTGCTTCACAAGCAATTACTTCAAACATTCTTTGTTTATGCAATGTTCATGCCAAAACAAAAGCCTTACCTTGCATTTCCTTACAATGGGAAAAATTTTACACACTGCAATATTCACCGGTCAGGGATTGTCGCCGGGGCAAACTGAAGTCATATTTCAAGTTTTTTCAGCCAGTCGCTTTACGGATCAGAACGTTCGTATCATCAACCATCATCACCTAAAAAAATGGAAACCCACCCTTTCGGGCAGGTTTCCTGGTACCTGACGTTTATGAAAAAAGATACCGTTTATTTTTAACATCACCCGGTATCGAAGTGATCAGTCAATTGTTACCTGAGTTCAACCAAGTACAATAAAAGTTTACTAACCAAAATTAATCAACCAATTGACCTGTTTGGTTGCGATTAATCATTCACTAACTAAAAACATTGCAAAATTACAGCCAAACTTTTAAAACATTGACATGCGAATACTTACACGATCTTACATTCTCTTGATGCAAGCCGTGTAGTTCACTGATATCAATGTTTACAAGCGGTAGAAAAAAGTGTTTTAAAACTTGTAATTGGAAAGAAAATCTGAGATATCCTGATCTTTCGTCAGGCCCAGTTTCTGCCTTAGCCTGGATTTTCTGGTATAGATGGCCTCAGGTGAGGTTTCGAGAAATTCGGCGATCTCCACGTTGAGAAAACGCTGCTTAAGGTATGAACACAGCCTGAGGTCGTCGAAAGTAAGCTTCGGAAATTGGTTTTTTAATGCACGGTGAAACTCCTGATTGCTTTTATCGATGAAAAGATTGGAGATCATTTCCTTGATATGGCGGATCTCCATTCGGGCCACCGGGCTCTTGTCCTGGATCAGTTTATCGAGCTGGCTTCTGAGTTCATAGAAGAGGGTTACATTGTCGAGTTCCTTCTTCTTTTCTTCGAGCTGCTGCATCAGTTCTTCGTCGCCGGGCTCGCCGGTATCAGTTTCACCCTTTGCCTGCTTTTCGATCAACTGCTTTTCGAGCTGTTCTTTTTCCAGGATTTTTCCTCGGATATCGATATGAGTTTTCACGCGGGCCAGCAGTTCCTCGGTTTTGAAAGGCTTGGTAACGTAATCCACAGCTCCGAGTTCAAAACCCTTCACCACATTTTCGGTTTCGGATTTGGCTGTAAGAAAAATTACAGGAATATCCCTGGTGTCCGGATCGTCCTTAAGCTTTTTACACACCTCGAAACCATCCATTTCGGGCATCATCACATCGAGCAAGATCAGGTCGAAATCGATCGACTGTACCTTCTCCAATGCTGACTGACCGCTTTTTGCAAAGGTGATGTTGTAGTTTTTGGTTTGCAAAATATTTGCCGCCAACTCGATATTTTTGGGAATGTCGTCAACGATCAAAATCTTCTTTTTTGTTTCTTCGCTGTTTTCCATGTGCTATAATTCTGTTTTCGGTAACGTAAAATGAAACTTGCTTCCATCGCCTTCCCGGCTTTCAACCCAGAGATCGCCTCCGTGTTTTTCCACGAATTCGCGGGTGATCACCAGGCCCAGGCCCACACCCTTTTCTCCCCTGGTTCCCCATTTGGGATCGGCTTTATATTTTTTAAAGATGCGCTTCAATTCTTCATCATTCATTCCAATACCGGTATCTATAACTGAAATTTGCACGAAATCATTGTTTATGTCTGATATTTTTACCGATATGGTCCCCCCCGGATTGGTGAATTTAATGGCGTTCGACACCAGGTTTCGCAGGATTGTCTTCACCGCATTTTTATCTGCAAATACCTTATATTCTTTTATCAGGTTGCTTTTCAGCTCAATGGATTTGTTGGCGGCAAGGCCGCTGAGCAGGGTAAAAGTTTCGTGAACCATCTGATTGAGGTCGATCATTTTCGGTTTGTACACCATCCGGCCCTGCTGACTTCTGGCCCAGTAAAGCAGATTTTCGAGCAGCGAATAAGCTGTGTTGATCGAATTCCATATGGCCTTCAGAAATGACTGCATGCTTTTTTCATCCATCGACACTTCATCGTTGGCAATCATATTCAGCGATTCCCTGATATTTCCGAAGGGTCCCAGCAGATCGTGGCTGATGATCGAAAACATCTTGTCCTTGGTATCATTGGCTTCTTTCAGTTTCAGGTTGGCCTCTTCGAGCTGCTCGCCCCATCGTTTCAGGCGGACATGCGTACTCACACGCGACAGCAGCTCCTTGCCGTTGAAAGGCTTGGTCACATAATCCGCTCCTCCCAATTCAAAAGCCTTCACCACATTTTCGGGTTCAGTTTTCGCCGTCAAGAAAATTACGGGGATTCTGCTGGTCCTGGAATCCTCCTTAAGCCGCTTGCATACTTCGTACCCGTCCATTTCAGGCATC
Organism: Bacteroidales bacterium; assembly: GCA_046542305.1. Classification (GTDB taxonomy): domain Bacteria; phylum Bacteroidota; class Bacteroidia; order Bacteroidales; family 4484-276; genus JBKHBQ01. The sequence continues at coordinate 3,224 of JBKHBQ010000139.1, read as the reverse complement.
ATTATATCGAGCAGGATCAAGTCGAAATCCACGGATTGTGCTTTTTGAATGGCATCTTTTCCGCTGAGTGAAAACGAAATGTTATACTGGTTCAACCGCAGTATTTTGGCAGCAACCCTGATATTAATCGGGTTATCATCGACCAGCAATATTTTAGGATTTTGATCCATTGGCATTTTCGAAATTAGCCTGAACAGATGGCAAGCGCATCTTACGCCATCAAAAATAGCAAATCATTCCAAGCCTGCAAACTTTTAACTTTTATCCTCTTTCTTCACCTGAATGTCCCTTTTAATGCTTTTAACAAGCAAAGGATAATCCTCGAGGCAGCGCTCCATTTTATCCAGGTCGAAACTATCCACTGCTGCCATCAGGTTTTCGCCATGCTTTACCATAGGGCTGATCCCGAATTTTCGGCCCGTGCTGATCAGCAGGTTGCCCAGTGCCTCCATCTCGTCCGACATCTGGTAAAGTCGGGCTTCCTCCCAACGTGATTTCAGGTCGCCCTCGATCATCGACACCAGTTCGTTGTACTGACCCGCTGTAAGCACCGGCAGTTCATCAGGCTTTTCCTCTGAACGTGCGGCTTTTTCACCGCTTTCCGTTTTCGCGGAAATGGTATAGGGAATAAAGCGCATGAGTTCCCTGAACAGTTCAACACGGGTGACCGGCTTGCGGAGATATCCGTCGAAATACTTTCTGTAATCGCCTTCCTGATCTTCGCTTCGCATGGATGCCGTAAGGGCAATGACCTTGATCTTTTGCGTGGACTTTCTGGTTTTGATGAGCCTCGTAGCCTCAAATCCATCCATCACGGGCATGCGGATATCCATAAAGATAAGATCGGGCTTGAACTGGTTGGCAAACAAAACTGCCTTGTGTCCATCCTCTGCTTCCATCACCCGGAAATCGGGCGAGGTGAAGTTTTCGCCGATCAACCTGCGGTTGGACTCCACGTCGTCGACCACCATGATTCGTGCAGGCGAAAATTTGATTTCTGAAATATCCAGATCTTCGGTATCCTCGCGTGTATCCACAGAAGCACCCACGGCAACATCTTTCAGGGTAAACCTGAAAACCGAACCTTTTCCCGGTTCGCTGTCCAGGCCGATCTCCCCTCCCATCATCTCCACAAGGCGCTTGCTGATGGAAAGCCCCAGGCCGGTTCCGCCGTATTTGCGCGTGCTTTGTCCGCTTTGTTGCTGAAACGCATCGAAAATCCGCCGTTGCTGATCTGCTGGTATGCCAATTCCTGTATCTTCAACAGCCACCTTAAGGTCGATGCGTGAAGTATCTTCGCTGGTATAGATCTTTTTAACACTGAATTTTACATATCCCTTTTCGGTAAATTTAATGGCATTGCCAATCAGGTTAAAAATTACCTGGCGCACCCTGACCTCATCCAGGATAAGGCTTTGTGGGATTTCATCATCTACCTCTATGATAAATTCAAGATCTTTTTCGCGGATTTTTAGCGCAAAGATCTGACGGATTTCATTGATCAGGGAATAGGGGTTGATAGGTTCATATTTAAATTCAAGTTTTCCGGCTTCAATTTTGGAAAGGTCGAGGATGTCGTTGATGAGGATCAGCAGGTTTTTTCCGCCCGATTTGATCGACTCCAGGTAACTGAACTGTTTGTTATCCGTCACCATGGTTTCGAGCAGTTCGGTAAAGCCGATCACCGCATTGAGCGGCGTACGGATTTCGTGGCTCATGTTGGCCAGAAATTCTGACTTGGCCTGATTGGCCTTGATGGCTTCCTCCCTCGAGCGCTGCAATTCCTGCTGAAGCATTTTCGATTCGCTGATGTCGATGATCGTGCCGATGGCCTGCTTTCGTTTTTCCGTCACATCATAATACACCGTCACCGAAAGGTCGGCCCAGAAAATACTTCCATCCTGCCGCACATATCTTTTTTCCAGCCTGTATTTATCAGAAACGCCGTCGAATAAGCTCCTGAGCGGATTTTTACTTTTTTCAAGATCTTCGGGAAAGGTAACGTCGGGAATGCTGAGTTTCATCAGCTCTTCCTTTGTATAACCCATCATATCGGCCAATGCCTGATTTACCTGCAGAAAACGGCCATTTTCATCCACTACGTCGATCCCGATAGCCGCATTGGTAAAGATCGACCTGAAATTGCTTTCGCTGCGCTGAAGGGCTTCTTCAGCCAGTTTGCGATCGGAGATGTCTGTCACACTTATGGCATACGACACCGGATTGTCTTCTTCATCGCGAATTAAGAAGAAATTTTCGATGGTGTGGATCACCTCGCCGTCGCGCCGCCGGAGATCTATCTCGCCGGTCCATTGCCCCTTTTCTTTGATGGCGGGCACAATTTTGTTGCGGATCAGGTCGAGATGATTTTCAAGGTAAGTTTCCCACACGGAAAGCCCGATCACATCTTCGGGTTTATTAAATCCGGCCATCCTGCACAGGGTGGAGTTCACATAAGTAATGATGCCTTCCATACCGGCCATTCCGAACCCGATACCCGATTCCTCGGCAAAACGCTTAAAGATCAGCAACTGCTCCTCGGTATTTTTCAGGTCGGTAATGTCGCGTGCACTAACGGTAACCCCCGAGATGGTTCCATCCACCTCGCGCACCGGATTATATTTCACATCCATAAACCTGCGGCTGCCATCGGGAAAGCAGAACCAGTATTTATCGGTAATGCTTTCGCCAAGCAGGCACCTGTCGATGTTGGGGCGGATAAGGTTTTCGAAGTTTTCCTCACCGAACATTTCGGCCACCGTATGCCCTTCAATTTCGTCGGAGGTTCGCTGATATGCATCGAGGTAGGCCTGATTAACATTGATATAGCGGTAATCCGGGCTGATCAGCGACATCAGCTCGCTCGAAGAGGACACGATGAGCAGGTATTCGCGCAATTTGTCCTCGGCACGTTTTTGATCGGTAATGTCACGGATGGTTCCGATAAGGATCTGCTTTTTCTTATAAACATCACCCAGCAGGCTCACCTCTTCCATGATCCACCTTTCGTCGCCGTCAGGAAGCGTTATGCGGTAAGTCAGCGATTCGGTGGTACCTTTACGGATGGCACGGTCGATTTTTTTGTTGATGTAATGCCTGTATTCGGGATGAATGATTTTATTGAGCCGGTCCATCAGGTGCCGGTAACTGGTAAGTGGCGATATACCAAATATCTTAAAGAAATAACTCGAGCAATGGATATTGTCGGTATCGATTTCCCAGGC
>JBKHBQ010000138.1:0-10245 GCA_046542305.1 Bacteroidales bacterium | reverse complement strand
ATGAAAAGCCATTCGAATGTGTAGGCACCATCGATGAGGTGAATGCCGCCATGAAATTTTTGCTGCAAAAATCAGGTCCCAATCCCCCTGCCCTGCTACAGCACTATGCTTCAGGATCAAACACATCAGAGGCAGGGAATTTCGAGGAGTTGTTGCACGCATTCAATCCGCAGCACTTTCTTACCACAGAATTTGAAAATCTTATCCGGAAAACACGATCATGAACGAATTGCTAAAAAAATACCTCTCCGGAAAAAGAATACTCATCCTTGGTTTCGGCCGCGAGGGACGATCGACGTACAGATACCTGAAAACCCATTTTCCGAAAATCGAACCTGCCATAGCCGACCAAAATCCCGCTCTCGATCTTTCGGAGGTAAGTAATGATCATCCTGAACTTTTCCTGGGCCGGGAATACCTGCAGGCGTTGGATGCCTTTGATGTGGTTTTTAAATCGCCTGGGATCGATTTCAACGGAAAGTTGCGGCAGATGAACAAAATAAAGATCCTTACCCAAAGCGGATTGTTTCTGGAGCGGTATCGCGATCAAATAATTGGCATTACAGGCACCAAGGGAAAAAGCACCACCTCGAGCCTGATCCATCATATCCTTGGGGAAGCAGGAAAAAACCCGGTACTGGTGGGAAATATCGGTCTACCTCCATTCGACCATATTTCCAGAATTTCGGCCCACAGCCCCGTAGTTTTCGAACTCTCCGCCCATCAGCTCGAACATGCGCATCATTCACCGCACATAGCCATTTTGCTGAATATTTTCCAGGAACACCTGGATTATTTTGGCAGCCTGGCCGCCTATACCGAAGCCAAACTCAGGATCGCCAGATTTCAGCAGCCATCTGATTTCCTGATCTCAGGCCCTGAAATTCCGGCGCTTGAGCAACCGTTGAATACGGCATTGCGGGGCACCATCATTCCGGTTGAAACGGAAGCAGGAATGGTAATATTCGAAACAAAGGATCTGGGAAAAACCATCATTCGTATCGACACAGGTAGTCTTGCCGGGATGCACAACCGGCAAAATATCGCGGCGGCAGCCATAGCATCCGCTTTGGCAGGAATTCCGGGCGAAATGATTGAGGCGGGGATTCAGTCGTTTACACCACTGGAGCACCGGATGGAGTTTGTGGGCACATTCGGAGGCATCAGGTTTTACAATGATTCCATTTCCACGATTCCCGAATCGACCATACGTGCGGTGGAAAGCATTGCAGGAGTGGAAACGCTGATCCTGGGCGGCCACGATCGTGGCATTGCCTATGACGGTCTGGCTGCATTTCTTGCCAAAAGCAAGGTGATGAATCTGATCGTGACGGGACCGGCCGGAAACCGGATCAGGGAGTTGCTTGAACCCCTCAGGCAACCTGAACAGAAAATTTTTTCGATCCGATCCTTTGAAGAATTGCCCGCGATATTAAAACAACATGCACGTGTAGGTTCGGCATGTTTGCTTTCGCCGGCGGCTTCCAGCTACGACCGCTTTAGGAATTTCGAGGAGCGCGGCGCGGCGTTCAAAAAAATAGCAGGAACCCTTTAGGTTACCTGCTATCGTAAATCTTCAGAAAAGGCAGTTGCTATTTTTCCTTTTTCTCTTTTTCGGCGGATTTTTCACCGGTCGGAGCCTGCCTGGATTTAATTTCCTTTTCCTGCTGCTGCTTGGATTCTTTCAAAGCCTTCTCCTCATCCTTTACCGGCTTTACCTCTTTTTCAACAGGCATCCCGGTTACTTCCATATTCTCATTCTCAACATGATGAGCTACCTGACTCATGAAAGTCTTGGCAGGTTTGCGCGGGCGGGTCTTGCCATACGATCCGCGAATAATCTTTCCTCGTTTTGTTTTCTTGTCGCCTTTTCCCATATTATGATTATTAATGGTTTGTACTTTATTTCGTTTGGGCTGCAAAATTAATAAAAAAAACCCTGTCAATTGTTCATCTCTAAACCACCCGATTGAAAAAACTGTTTATGAAGTGATTCGGCACCTGGTTATTTTGATTTCAGCAGAAAATCCCTTTCGAGCAAATCGCTGCGTTTTACCACCTGTCGTGCCCATTGCAGTTTAATGTCCAGCATTTCCTCTTCAGATAACTGCCATGCAATTTCCGGCTTTCTGATTTTTTCGGTAAGATGAAACAGGCTGATGGCCACCGACACCGAAATGTTGAAACTCTCGGTGAATCCGTACATCGGGATTTTCATGTATCCGTCGGCGGCTTTTAGGAATTCGGACGTAAGCCCGCGCATTTCCGTTCCGAAACATAAGGCAACAGGGCCTTTTGCCATATCCAGTTCCTGAAGGTTTACATCATCGCGGTGCGGTGTGGCCGCAATGATGCGGTATCCATTTTTCTTTAAACAGCGGATGGCCTCGGGGGAATTGTACGCCCCGGCATTGTACCGGACCATGTTTAGCCATTTCGACGAACCGAGCGCCACATCAGGATTCACTTCATATTCGTTTTGGTTTTCGATGATATGAACATCCTGAATACCGAAGCAATCGCAGCTACGCAGCACGGCGCTGGCATTGTGGGGCTGGAAAATATCCTCGAGCACCACCGTGAGATAGCGCGTCCGGTAGCGAACGACCTCATCGAACTTATTGCGTTTGTTTTCGGTGATGAAATCCGCCAGATATTTGTACAACCCTTGCTTTGTCCGGAAATCCATAAGTGGGATGCGTGTTTCTTTATTAAGTTAATTGTAATTGTTTTTGTGAATTTTTTGTTTGTTATTCCGGACTGCTGACCCGCCTTCATTGTACTTTGGCGAGGCAAACTGCCGGCTATTCACTACCAGCATTCCCCTATAAATTCCTTTCGGGATAAAGCTTGTACCACCATTCCGGCTGATCCTTTAACCAGAAATCAAACCAGGCAAAGATGGTTTTCTGCCATTTGATCCGCTTTTTGTAATCCAGAATATGATGGTCCTGCCCAGCCACTTCGATCATCTCCACCGGTTTATCCAGAAGTTTCAGCGCAGTGTAAAGCTGAATGCTTTCGCCAATCGGCACATTGGTATCGCTTCCGCCATGCAAAAGCAGCAGGGGAGTTTCGATTTTATCGGCATTGAACAATGCGCTTTGTTCCACATAGAGATCAGGGTTGTTCCACGGAAAGTTTTCGGCGGCGGCCACGGCATTGTATAGGTAGCCCCAGTAGCCTTCGCCCCAGTAGCTCGAAATGGAACTGATGCCGGCATGCGAAATGGCTGCAGCGAAAAGATCCGTGCGCGTTTGAAGCAGCATCGTCATAAACCCGCCGTATGAGGCGCCGATACAACCCACCTTATCGGGGTCAACAAAATCGTGATCCTCAAGGAAGTGTTCGGTTCCTTTAATGATTTCATCGGCTACGGTAATGCCCCAGTTGTTCACATGTGCAGCCGAAAACTCCTGGCCGTATCCCGTTGCCCCGCTGGGCTGCAGGTTGTAAATCACATATCCCTGGGCTGCAAAGATGTTCATCGGATAGCGTCCGCCAAAGCTGCGTTCGGTAGGGCTTGTGCCTGCATAGTAATACACGATGAGCGGATATTTCTTCGATTTGTCGAAATCCGGCGGAAAATAAATCCTTCCCTCAATCTGGGTACCTTCATCATTTACAAAATTCCATTCTTCTGTTTTTCCAAAAACCACCTCCCGGTACTGTGCAGCACGCGGATCAGCAATCACCTCCACGTTTCCCTCATCCAGCGTAACCTTTGATGCAAAGGGCGGTGTGGAAATATCAGATCCCGTGCAAACCATCAGCGGCCTGGCATGTGCCAGCGAAAATGAAGAAACCACGTCGAAACCTGCCGGAACCTCTTCAAAATAGCGGGTATTCAGGTCGTAAACAAAAACCTTTCGGTATGTCCGGTCGGATGCCAGAAAATAGATCCGGTTCTTATCATAGCGGCTCCATTCCACGCTGTTGATTGCAGGATCGAAATTGAATGAGATCGGATCAACATCGCCGGTTGCCAGGTCGTACAAATAAGCCTGGGTATCATAATCGTTGGGGATGAGATCCTCAGAAAGATTGATGCCCATATCACCAAACAGCGCCGGGGAGCCCAGCACCAGCAGTTTTGTTCCATCGGGGGAATAGCTGCAATTGCCCGACATGTTGTTCACCCAGATGGTGTCGAGGCTAAAATCCTGGAGATCCATCTCCACAAGCACCTGCTCGGAGTAAGGACGCTTGCTGAAATTGGGAATGCTCTGGCTGAACAGCAGTTTGCTGCCATCGGGTGAAATGTCCTGCAAGCCGGTGCTGACATGTCCGTGGGTGAGCCTGCGTGTGATTCCTGATTCCACGTCCAATTGGTACAAAAAGCTGCGGCTGCGCCACCAGGGCCAGCGGTCGGGCATGCCTTCGTAGCGCTTCAGGCCTTCATCATTCTCTTCGCTTTCCTCGCCGATGCTGTAAATTATGAAACTGCCATCGGGTGCCCATTGCCAGTTTCCCAGATCTTCCACATCAGAAAGGATTTTTTTGTCGGTCATCTTATCCAGGTCAAAAAGCCAGATGCTGCTGCCATTGTTTTTATCGCTGGTGCGATATGAAATGACATTTCCCACCGGCGCCCATTCAGCCGAAGAAATTTTGGCATGGCGGAACGAGTGAATCATGCGGCCGGTTTCCAGATTCCGCACCTCCATCCAACGCTGCCTGTCGCCTTCCGGCGGTTTCACTTCCGAAAACTTCATCAACACATGGTTTCCATCGGGTGAAATTTCTGCATCATCAACAAATTCGCCCTCAAGCAGGTGATGAATATTCATGATTTCCTGCGGGAGGGTGGTCACCCGGAGGTTTGCATCATCATAGTAGCTGTCAAAGGTGATTTCAGCTTTTACTTCCCAGTCGGTTTCGCTTATTTCCGGTTTAACCGATTTGATGAGCAACAGGTGCTTTCCGCGCTCCAGATCCAAGGATTTCTTTTCCCCGCCGGTTTCAGAAGCATCGGCCGCGTCGAGGGAAGATTTTGTGGCAATGGGCTTTCCATTAAGGAATGCCTGGAAAAGCTGCGGACTTTTTATGTGAATCGTCGCATCCATCCACCTGTCGGTGGAGATATAGGCTGCAAAATAAGTAAGCTGATCCGATGATCTTTCGTGACGGCGGGCGGCTCTGGCGAAGCCGTTTTTAGCGGTTTTAATCTCCTCCCAGCGGGTGACTTCCCCGTGCCATAATAAGGTATCGCCTTCAGCGGGTTTCATGGATTTCGCATCCAGGTATGCATATTTTAGCAGATCCGAATACCCGAAAGCCTCGCCTTTTACATTTTCAACCGACTCATAAACCGGTAACATCAGTGAATAGTTCCCGGATTTGAGCCAGGTGTCAATCTGCACGGTTTGCACCTCGTCGGTGTTTTGTGCAAATGCCGTAGTGATCAACATCATAAAAACACCAAACCAGGCTGCCGGCTTCATTTTATTCATTCTATTGCTTTTCATAACAAAAATATTTGGTTTTATAAATAAACAACCGGCCTTCTGCTGATACAGTAAGCCGGTCGGACGTTCCGTTTTTCAGATCATCTGCTACCATTCACCCTGTTCATCCTCTTCTTCGCCGCCCATCATCTGCTGCTTCATCATTTCCTCGATGCTCAGCCGTGTGTAGCCTTCAGGAGCTTTAAACTCAGAGCTGCCGATCTGCTTCTTTTCCACCTTGATCACCTCCGAGATGTCGCCGTTATCTTCGATGCTTCTCATTCTGAACCCTTTTTCCCAAAGCTTCATATACTCATCAGTATATTCGTAGAGGTATTCATCGTCGAGGTTGGGGCGGATTTCATTCATCAGTTCGGCAATGGCTTTCAGGTCCAGATCGTTCTTTACGTTCAAATCATCACTAATCCACAGTTCCTCAACAAGTTCTCCATCTACCATTACCTCATGCTTAACACTGCGGTATCCTGCAATTTCTTCAGTTTCAAGGGTTTTATTTACTTCAATATTTACCGCATCTATTTTTTCCTCATCGGGCTGCGAATAAATCTCCACCATATCGCTAAAAGTTTGCCTGTACATTTCCTGCTGCTCGGGCGGGAGGCTTGCCAGCATCTGATCAACAGCCACTTTCATGGCATTGTAGTAGTTCAGCCTGAACTCATCAAGCTGACCCTTCCAATACGTTTTATTGCCATCATCTATCATATAAAACTCGCGCGTATTCACATCGAAAATAAAGCTTCCGTCGTGTCCTGCCGATTTCATCATGTTGTTCTCAATCATCATGGTATCGTAGTATTTGGTACCATCACTTTCCGATTCACGCAGGGTAATCACCCAACCGGCAAGCACTTCAGCCGATGCAATGATGAGCAGCAGCATTAATAGCGAGATTTTTTTCATTGCAAATGTTTTTGTAATGACTAAATTAATTTGACAAATAAAATGATGTAAGAAATAATACCCACAATAAAATATATGGGCAGATATAATTGGGTTCGGGATTTGTCAAGAATGGAGATAAAGATCAGGGCAATTAAAAACTGTGCAAGGTACAGAAGCGAAAAGACCATTAAAAAATTGGTTGCAAAAGCATCGCTGAGCAGCACATAGAGTAAAGCTGCGATGATGATGATTCCGACGATGATCCAAACTGCTTTTTTCATCCCTTAAAATTTATCAAATTCTGGCATCGCCAAAATTAAAAAAAAACTGCGCCTCTATTCTTAATTAAAAAAAAAATATACTTTTGCACCTCAAAATTTAGAAAAAACATGGCTAAAAAGACCACCAGAGCAGAAGAAAACATTAAAGCGGTAGAATCAGCATTAGGTAAAACCGAACAGTTTATCGAGGATAATCAAAAACCGATTATCACAGTTGTGAGTATCATCGTTCTGATCATCCTTGCCTATTTCGGATTCCAGCGTTTTTACCTTGTGCCACAGGAAAGACAGGCACAGGTAGAGATTTTTATGGCTGAAAAATATTTCGGAATGGATTCGCTGGACCTTGCCCTGAATGGCGATGGCATTAACCCGGGATTTCTGGAAATCATCGACGAGTACAGTTTCACCAAAACCGCCAACCTGGCACACTACTATGCCGGCGTGATCTACATGGAAAAAGGTGATTATGAATCCGCTATCGATTACCTGGAAGATTTCGATGCCGACGACAAAATCCTGCAGCCCATGGCTCTGGGCGCAATTGGCGACAGCTACATGGAACTGGGAGACAACCAAGAAGCGGCCGATTATTACATGCAGGCTGCCAACTACAACCTAAATCAGTTTACTACACCCGTATTCCTGATGAAAGCAGGCTGGGCCTATGAAATTATGGGTGAATACGATAAGGCACTCGATGCATACAAAAAAATCCAGGAAGAATTTCCGCGAAGCGCAGAGGCACGCGAAATGGATAAATACATCGCCCGCGCAGAAGGATACGTGAATAAATAAATACATTTAACTGATTTTTAAAATACCTGTTCGCCTGCGAGCAGGTATTTTTTTTATCTTCGAACGCATGGAAAAAGATCTGCGAATCGTATTTATGGGCACCCCGGAATTTGCAACCGCCTCGCTGAAGGCTTTGGTGGAGGCAGGCTTTGAAATTGCAGGAGTGATCACGGCACCCGACAAACCGGCAGGGCGCGGAAAAAAACTCAGGGAATCTGACGTGAAGCAATATGCTGTATCGCAGGGCTTAAAAGTGCTGCAGCCAGTCAATCTGAAAGATCCTGCTTTTATCGAAGAATTTCGCGGCTTACAGGCCAACCTGGGAATTGTTGTGGCATTCAGGATGCTGCCCGAGGTAGTCTGGTCGATGCCACGGTATGGCACTTTCAACCTGCATGCCTCCCTGCTTCCGCAATACCGGGGGGCTGCTCCCATTAACCATGCCATCATCAACGGCGAAACGGAAACCGGAGTAACCACCTTTTTTCTTAAGCATGAAATTGATACCGGGAACATCCTTTACAGGAAAAAGGTTAAAATCGGGCCCAAAGACACTGCCGGCGAACTGCATGACCGGCTGATGCATGCCGGTGCCGAACTCGTCCTGAAAACCGCAGAATCCATTCGCAACGGCGATTACACCCTTATCAACCAACAATCCCTGATCGATCCGGGCACAGCACTGAAACCGGCTCCGAAAATCTTCAGGGATGACTGCCGCATTAATTGGCAGAAAAACGGCTTGGACATATATAATTTTATCCGCGGATTAAGTCCTTATCCGGGTGCCTTCGCTTACCTGAAAAGCCCGCAGGGCAAGGAATTTCAGACAAAGATCCTTGAGGCGGATTTTATAAGATCGTCCCATTCCAAAACCCCCGGAACACTGAATTTGAGCAATCAAAAAAAACTTGAAGTTTATGTGTCCGGAGGCCTGATTGATATATTGGAAATTCAGGCCGAGGGCAAGAAGAAGCTAAAAATTAACGATTTCTTAAATGGTTTGCAGCTTTCAGAAGAATGGAAGATGATATGAGAAAAAGAAAGGTGAAACCTTCCGAAACCCGCTCAAATTAAGGATTTTTAACATATTTTATTAACAAAAGTGCTGTTTTTTTAACAATTGCGGCATTTTTTGTCCTGTATAACTTGCTATTTTTAAGATTTGGCTTATATTTGCGATGATAACAAATTTAATACTAACCAAAATTTTTTAACCATGAACAAAGCAGAATTAATTGATGCCATGGCAGCAGAATCCGGTTTGACAAAAGCCGATGCCAAAAAAGCACTGGATGCATTTATTAAGACCACCACCGATGCACTGGCTTCCGGTGACAGAGTTGCACTTGTAGGTTTCGGATCTTTCAGCGTATCAACACGCGCTGCACGTACGGGCAGGAATCCACAGACTGGACAGGAACTGAAAATAGTTGCTAAGAAAGTTGTGAAATTCAAGCCCGGGAACGAACTCAGCAATTCTGTGATGTAATATTTACTGTGAACGTTAAGAAAATGCCTCATCCGACCGATGAGGCATTTTTTATGCCCAGGTCACAAACCGGTATGGCAGCAGCGCATCTTCACGGGCATAGTCCACGCCAACCCTTGGCGTAACCTTCACAGATTCCTGATCGAATACAATTCCATGGTCCTCAACCCACATCATCAATTGATGCTCTTCTGCGGTTAATTCTTTTGTAAGCGGCAAACCGCTATGCGAATAATGAATCCCGAGGATTTTTGATACCTTGCCGGGGCCAATCCCGAACAGTCGGTCAATCTTTGTTTTTCCGGAACGTTCCAGCATCTTTTCCTTTCCATCCAGTGGCGAAACTGCCCTGATGAGCACGGCATGCGGCACCCCCTGATGATTTGTTACGATATTGAAAAGCGAATGGATTCCGTAGCACAGGTAAACGTAGGCATAACCTCCTTCGCGGTACATGATCTGCGTGCGCCTGGTATGGCGATCGCCGTAGGCGTGAGAAGCGCGATCGTTCACCCCGGCATAGGCTTCGGTTTCGGTGATGACTCCCGAGGTAAAAATGCCGTCGAAATTGGTTACGAGCACTTTACCCAGCAGATCACGCGCAATCTCAACTACGTTGGTGCGCTGGTAAAACTCATTGGGAAGCAATGGAAATTCTGAAATCATATCATACTAAAGGGCATAACCGACACCGGTCATAATATTGATGGTTTGAAGATCCTGATCGAACGATCGGGTGATGATCTCACCATCGCGATCAAGCCATTTAATGTTTTTGAATTTGGCTGTTGAATAGATGTAGTCGCCTTTAATAAGCAGGTAAGCAGATGAACCGAAATGGAAGCGAAGTGTCGTTCCCAGATCGAATACAAAGCCCATTCCGTTGTATTTCAATAAACTCAAAGCAAAATTCTCACCTTGATCGGTTGTGCCGGTGATAACTACTTCAGGGGAATAGGCTGAATAAAACCCGCCGAGCGCACGAAAATCGACGCTGAACTGCCGGCTAACGGGCAGATAAAGGAACGGGCCGGTGAGCAATCCGAATGTGCCCCAGTTTTTCGTTGAGATGGTAATGGGTCCAGTGAGGGTATCCGATCTAATTTCGTCGCGATAAGCCTGCTGATTCACGGAATGGGAACTGAGCAACAGGGTGCCGTTGATTCCGAAATTGTAGGTAAGCCGGTTCTCGTAGGCAAAACTGAACCCAAACCCTGTATTGGCAAACCCCGATTCGGGTTTCGAAAAATCTGTGGCTGCAAAATCCCGGGCCGGAATGCTGACCCCAGCAGTGAGTTCAACGAAAGACTTCGGCTTTTGC
>JBKHBQ010000137.1:0-10357 GCA_046542305.1 Bacteroidales bacterium | reverse complement strand
CCTGGTAACAGCAAACCGGTGCTGAGGGCAGGCAAGCTTCAGCCGCTCAATTACCTGCGCTTCATCCTCACGGGTAAGCCAAATGACAATCCAATTCTTCATTACTTTTTTGCCGGTTCAAATCATGTATACCCCATTTACGGGGCGATAACGCATGTGGAAACTGTTGAATTTGTTTTTAATCAGATTGTTTCCTCACGCTTAGCTCAAGATTCAGTTGTAAAAATACTATTTTTTGTGTACTTTCTGTTTTCCCTGTGATAGAAAAATAAACAGGGCTGCAACCTCAATATGAATTGATTTTTAAATTTGTGGTATGGAAAATACAGTTAACAGGGTTTTGCAAGCATTGCAGTCATGCAACATTCCGTATGAAATATATGAACATCCGCCCCTGCCAACCATTGAAGACGCTGAAAAATACTGGAAAGACATTGAGGCTACCCACTGCAAAAACATCTTTTTCAGAAATCATAAGGGAAACAGGCATTACCTGGTGATTTTGGAACACCGGGCCATCCTCGATATTCATGATCTTGAAAAGCGGCTCAGCCAGGGCAAACTCACCTTCGCCTCGCCCAAACGGCTGAAGAAATATCTCGGCCTGGAACCGGGTTCGGTTTCACCCTTCGGGCTGATCAATGACACCGAAAATCACGTACATGTGTTTCTGGACGAACAGCTTTTAAAAGCAGAAAAAATCAGCTTCCATCCCAATACGAATACAGCAACAGTGGTGATTCAATTTACGGATTTCGTGAAGTTTCTGAACATCTCCGGAAATTTATATGAATTTCTTAAACTTTACGATTAAGGGGATTTAACAAATATTTAACACTAAGTTAACAAAGGACATCCTGTATAGGATTATTTTTAATAATTAAAAAAAAATATCCTGCAGAAAATGGAAATTCCGGAAGTAACTGTAATTGAGATAAAAAAGAAGTACAAAAACATTCTGATCAATCACATCAAAAGGCAGCAGCTAAAGCATCGGATTGTTGAGGACAGCAATGGAAAATTGCGTGTGGAGGTGCACGAACTGACTGCTGAAGACGCTTTCAATCTGGGAGCTAAAACGCAGGCACAACTGTTGGATGGCGAATCTCTCTTCTGACATATAAAAAACGCCGCCGGTTATGCAGCGGCAGCGTTTTTCAATATTTTCAATATTCTTCTCAGTCGATGATCAGTTTATGAGTTTCCGAAAACTCCCTTCCTTTAATGCTGATCATGTAAATACCTTTGGGATAGCCGTTCAGGTTAAGGGTAAAAGCATTGCCGTTGTTTTTAACCTCCTGCTGAAGAATGGTCTGCCCTGATATATTCATCACCCTTACAGAAGCATGCTCAAGCGGTTTAATGGTTTTCACACTGAAAATTCCGCTTGAGGGATTGGGGAAGATGGTCACCCTATTGTTTTGAGAAATGCTTTCTCCTGCGCTTTCCACCACATCGATTTTGATATCATCGATAAACAGGTTGTTTCCGATGACGCACACAGTTTCGAACATGATCTTCACATTTTGCATGCCGGTCCACGGGGTGAGGTCAAGCGAATAGCATTCGGCACCGAATCCGTCGCCGCACCATTCCGTGGGGAGCTGTGGCACAAAACTGAAACCGATCGGTTCGGCGGTAACAAAATTCCCGGTACCGTCATCGGCAATGGCCATCAGGCGGGTCCAGCTTTCGCCGCAGTCGTCCGAGATCTTCACGATGAGCGAATCGGTGTACTGGTTGTTGATTCTGGAGTACGCATGTTTGAAACTAAGAATTGCATTGTCGATGGTAGTCAGGTCGAATGGCGGACTGATGAGCTGGTCGCGCTGATTGAAGCTGTAATAATCGAAGAAATTCATTACAGCCGCGTGGGTTCCGGCTCCACTGCCATTAACTTCCCAGATGTCCCATGTCACGTCATTGTCGGGATTGACCACAGTCCAGCCTCCGGCCGAAAAACTTCCTTCTTCGAAAGATTCCTGATAGTCATTTACCGGTATTCCTCCCGCAAAAATGTAATCCAGCTTGGTAAGCTGAACTGATCCATTATCATTGGTCACCGTAAGTTCAATGGTATAGTACCCCGATTCGTTAAACTGCACCTCAGGATTTTGATCCTGTGCGGTGGTGCCATTTACAAATTCGTAGGTGTCCGGTGAGATATCCCACTGCCATTCAGTTGGGCAAACTTCCGACTCATCGAAAAGGGAAATGACTTGCCCGGTGCAAAGCAACGTATCGCTGGCCGTAAATTCCACCAGCGGAAGGGCGCTGGCACTCACCGTGATCATGTCTTCGTAAACAATGGTATTGCTGCCCCACTGGTTGGTTACCGTAAGGGTTACATCGTACACGCCCTCGGCATCCCACACAATGCCTTCGGGATTTTGTTCGGTGGAAGTGGCCGGGGTGGCGCCTTCGAATTCCCATGCCCATTCATCCACATAACAAAGCGACAAATCCGTAAAATCCACCGCACAATTCAGGGTAACAAGTGAATTGGATGCGGAGAAATCCGCGGTGGGTTCTTTTTCGAAATTCACCTCGAAGGAAATGGTTTCGCCGATCGTCCCCACATTGGCGATATCGATTCCTCCGGGCTGGCCGTTCGACAAGAAGCAGGACGGATCGGTATTGTCGTTGAATTCGGTGCGGCCAAAATCTTCAGCAAAAGCTGCCTGGCCAAGATTACCGTTTATAGACAGCGAACCCCCCGGACGGTAAATATAAAGCTCATCGGGAGGGCCCTGAGCATTGCCGTTGCCGTCTTCGAGCATATTCACCTTGTATACCAGCAGGCCCGATGAGGGCAGGGTGGATTCGAAAACTCCTTCCTTCAGCCGGTATTCGATCACAAAATAATCCGTGGTGGAGTTGGGTGAAGCGATTTTAAAGCAGTTGTTAATATCCGATGCCAGCGGATTAAGCGTATACACGCCACATTCGGTGATTTCGGGAATGTTTTCGATCCATCCGCCATACCTGAATTTCATGAAGCTGCTCATCAGTTGGGGCGGATTATGGTTTGCAGCCATAACATCCCAGTCGCCGACCGGCGTTACCGGATGGCTGTTGTAATGATAAAGGTCGGGCGCACCAAGTGAGTGGAACATTTCATGGCACAACACCCCCACCCCACTTGAACTGAGGCTTGTTTCGAGCTGGAAATTATAATCGTACACACGTTTCCCATTAATGTATGCTGTTTCGGAATACAGCACCCAACGGTGCGGCCACAACAGTGAAGACCACGCGGTGGTACCTCCCTTGACGATAAATACCACATTGTCGACGTAGCCGTCGCCGTTGTAATCGATGTCAATATTATCGGGAACTTCCTCCTCGATATACTCAATGGCACGTTTCAAAAGCTTGTGTTCGCGGGCAGTTCGCTGCGATTCCTGATAGCCTTCGGGATTGGTGGTGGGATCATAAGGCATGTAATATGCTCTCGGATAAATATCCTGATAAGAAATCACGGTATTGGACGACGGAATTGGATAAAAATGCGATGGCAGGTTCAGTTGGCCGTAGGATGCAAAATCAAAATAATTCAGCATCGAACTGGTATTGTGGGTGGTGTCGTTGAACATGTCGTAATATTCGGTGGTATCGGCGGTAAATTCGGCCTGATCGCTGAAGCGGACATAAACCACCAGATTGTTGAGCGTACCTTCGTTGCGCCCCGAACGTGGTGCATTGTATCCCGTCAGAGCCGGTGCGGGCGGCATGTGCTTTTGCATGAATTCCTGGCGCCGCTGTTTCATTTTTTCTGCAGAAATATTGATGCCCGGCGCCAGTCCGGCGGCAGCAGGATCATCTCTTCCAACAATACGGTCAGAGGCTTTTAATACTCCGTTTTCCAGCACGGCGTATGTAAAATATCCGGTTTGCGGATTTTGGATGATGGTAAAATCGCTTGCATCGTGAAGCCAGTTGTAAAATTCGTCGCCGGTTGCAAAGCAATGAATAACGGTGCCGTCGGGCTGTGTAACCGTCTGGGGTACATCCTCAAGCCAGGCAGCCTGAAGACCGGCAGCAAAAAATAACAGTATTCCGAGTAAGGTAAGCTGTAGTTTTTTCATGATACTAGTAATTTGATTTATAAAATTTTATTACAAAGGAAACTAAAAATTCCTTTCCAATCCAATTGATTCAGATCTGATGGTAAAACCCGGTCCATATTTCTTTGTTCTCTCATTTACAAGAGTTAAGATCCGGACAAGGCACTGCACCATGCAGTTATAACGTGTTGAGGGCCTGTAAATTTTAATATCAACGCTAAACAGGTCGTCGGGTTTTTACTTTCCCTTCAGGGATGCCATTCCCCAATACTGCCAATCGAATCTTCCATCTTTTTCAGTAATCCGATCAGCTCATCTGACATCAGAAAAGACCTGCTATAGCGTGAACATTCCGTCTGGATGCCCTTGGCGGTTTGAGCACATCCCCAGGGTAAAAAGATCTTTTTTTTATCATCGCCCAGCCACATCACCACCACCTCACCGGTATGCATTCCGGCCTTGTATCGCGGAATTGTTTCAAAGTGGCTAAGGTAATATGGGCCATTCCCAGGCGCAGGGCAAATTTCAGGTTGGGATGTTGTAGATTTGCATCCATGAATCCTTGCCAATATTTTTATTTTCCATACACCGAAGGCAGTTCTTCCCTGATCAGAACCCCGTTCTTTCCGATCCTGATCACAATCGACTGATCCGGATGAAAAACCAGATCTGCTGTTTCAGATCTTCCGAAAGTATTGATGGTTACCCGCTCCGTTGAATCGCGCTCGAATGTGGCCTGTCCGTAGGTAAGCGGGTAATCCAGGTTTCTCGACAGCGGGTGCGGAAAAAAGATCAACAGTTCATCGCCCAGGTCACGGCACCAGAAATCCACCGGATTATCGCTGCCGATCAGCGGCGGAGCTTCAGGGATGAAATCCCGGGAAACATTTTTCAGCTTCATCAGCCGGTTGAGCTTCGCCTCATAATCACCCGATTTGATGTAGCCGGGCCGGGCAGGTTTTTGCTTCACCACCACGGGCAGGCCTTCTTCGGCCAGACCAAGAATTACCTCAAGTGATTCTTCCGATAGATACTCCACATCCACATACAGCAGCCAAAAGGCAGCATCTCCGCAATGGAGTTTCCCATTTTCGAAGCGGCATTTTTCGAGGAACCGTCCGTTGATCCACAGCGGCTGGAATCCCTGCAATTCATCCGGCGGCCGGATATAACGCATTTCGTACTCGCCCCATGCCCAGGGCAGTTGCAGCTCTTCCGGGTATTCGCCCTTTATCCTGGCATCTTCGGTGGGTATGTACATGGCGATATCAGAATAGGTTTTGCCGGATTTCATGAATGAAGAAATCTTTTGCATATAGCGGTTGAATGCAGGCAGGTCGTTGGCCAGCGCACCATCGGGCCCCACGTGCACCGAAGCGTAAAACATATTGCTGTCGCCGGGTGCATTGAAAGGCATGCCGTGCCAGATGATCTGATTCACCCCGCGGGCAAACAGCGCATCGCACAACAATTTCAGATCGGCAGTTTGTTCTTCTTTCTGATGTGGGCCTGGACCGGGCCAGCCTCTCCACCCATACAGACATGTGAATGTTTCTGCCGACACCTCCGGCTTCGAGGTAATCGCCGCCGCCGATGCAGGAATGCGGCTGAATTCGGGCAAAAACAGGATGGCTTCCGATTCGGGCACATCCACCGCAGCATAAGCGTTTAGCAGGTCGGCAGGGGCTCCGGCACACTGCACACGGGTGAAGGCATTGTTTCTGTGGGCGATTTCAGTAAAAGGTTCATAAAACTGATCCACCACATAATCCGAAACCAGCGTCATGTAATCGTAGTGCACGTGCGCATTTTCTTCGGCGTACAGGTTCTCCACAAAAGGTTCTATTTCGTACCCGAATTTTTCGCGGAATGCCTCGCCAAAACCTTCGGTCCACATCCGGCGGGTTTCCACCTCCCATGAGTCGCAAAACCAGCCTGACGGCGCACCTTCCATGGCAGGTCCAAGCCCTTCAAGCATTTTGCCGGCGTAGCGTTGCAGGGCGTCCTGATCCATATGGTTCAGCACGCGGCCCTTTACCGGGTGCTCCCACGAAAAACGAATCCACTGCCGGCATTCATCGCTCCCGAATTCCCTGGTGGCGTCGCGGTTTTTTACAAAGCTGCCCCCGAACGGCCACAACGAGCCGAAGGTGAAATCGCAATACAGCCCCAGGCTGTCGCACAGGTTTTTGGTGAATGACGTTATCTCCCTGAATTCCTCACCCAAAAATCTGTACCGCGGCGCCGAAGTATCTCCGCCCTGCGGATAAACGAAGGCGATTTCCACCCCGCCGAATTCGTTTTCCTTCAGCCATTCGAGCTGATGCCTTACATCTTCCTTCTGAATTTCGGAAGCAAACCACCACCAGCGGGTAAGCGGTTTGCTGTCGGGGTAGTACAGTCCGGGATGATCGGACAAGCCTTGATGACTGCCGTTGCAGGAAAGCAGAGAAATCGTGATTCCCGCTATTAAAGAAAGTAAATTCGTTTTCATCAATTTTTTTAATATGGATTCAAATGTATAGAATGTTGCCGTTCCATTGCCCTTAAGCCGGGTATATGAGCGGAAGAAAAACTTTACCGGATCAGCATCGGGAATGCATTCCGGGCCGGGTTGGTATGATTTTCAGCCACAATAGCCTGACGCACGTGAATAAACGCCTTCGGGTTTCCAGTTATGATGTTCGCCCCAGCACATCCGGTTGGCTTTTGAATGATGCCGGATGCCCATATTTTCCATGAATTCCCGGGCGGTTTGATTCTCCTCAGGTATCACTACCGCTGATATTTTGCTGCTGCCGATCTTTCGGTGCAGCAATTCCAGTCCGCCAGGTTCTTCACGGGAAATAATCAGGCCCTGCCCGAATGCCGGCAGGTAAAACCCCGAGATGCCGTCATGATCATAAACCAGCCCGTGATCGAGGAATTTTTCCAGGAGCGGAAAACGTTCCTCTCCGGTTATTTCCCGGTCGAGTTTTGCAATTTTGCTGTGATCTTGTTTTTTGATCATTCTGATCATGTGGTTTTCAGAATATGTCACGGGCAGTGCGCACTCGTAGAAAAGGTAGCTGCCACAAATTTCCCAGCCCATTTTTTTGTACAAGGCTTCGCCTTCGCTGGTGGCAATGAGCAGAAGCGACCTGCAGTTCCAGTCGAGCAGTTTGTTCATCACCGCACGGGTCACCGCCTTACCGATGCCGACGCCGCGAAACTGCGGCCGCACGATGATATTTCCCAGCCAGCCCGTGCGACCGGTATAAATGCCGTTTCCGGTGGCCACGATCTCGCCGCCTTTTTCAGCTATCAGCGGAATAAAATAATCGCTGCCGAAGTGAAACCTTGTGAACTCCACCAGATTGAAATGCCAGTTTTCGGGCGGAAAACCTTCCAGTTGATCAATTTCTTTATATTTGATAGTTCTGATATGCATGTTCTACATCAATGATTTTGCAATAAGTGAGCACCCCAGCACCAGCAGTACGGCGTACACCCAGCCGTAAAACCTGCCGGCTTTGAGCCTCACAAATATCCGGTCGCCCAGGAAATACGACAGCAGCACCACCGGAAGTCCGGCCAGGAAATATTCAAACACCCCGCGATCGACATTTCCCCAGGCAATATGTCCTGCCACTACCCCCAGCCCGGTAAAGAAGAAATAGCTCTGCAGGGTGGCTCTGAAGACTTTAGGCTCCAAATCCCCGGCCGATAGCAGCATAATCACCGGCGGTCCATTGGTATTGTAGGCCGCACCCAGGATGCCGCTGAAAAAGCCGGTAATCCAGGTGATCGCACCGGTTACCTTCCCCTGGGGTTTCCACCCGCGCCAGCGGCTGAGTGCAAACACGACCACAATCACACCGAGGATCAGGTTAATCAGGGCTTCATCGATTCGTGTCAGGTAGAGCAATCCTACGGGTACGCCGGCGAGGGCTGCCACGATTAGCTTCCACGAAATACTGAAATCGACCCACTGCCGGTATCGGAGAAAAATAAGCAGGGCGATCACCAGGGCCAGCAACGCCATGAGCGGGGCAGCCGTTCGGATTCCTACAGTGAGCGCCAGCAGGGGCATCCCCACCAGGGCATCACCGAAACCAAAGGTGGCCCGCACCATGAAAGCCAGCAAAATCACAAGCAACACGAGGGTGATTTCCATGCTTATAAAATTTGCGGCTAAGGTACGAATTCGTCAGCATTCTAACGCTCCGGTTCATTCGATGAGATCCTCACCTCGTTTTTTCAATAAAAATTCCAGCGAGGTATCGAGGTGCCGGGAAAATTCGTCAGGATATTCGTGCCCTTTTTCAGGAAAGATAAGCAGGCGGTTTGGAACGCCTATTTTGTCGAGATTTACACACAGCGCTTTTTGGCGAACGATGGCGCCGTCATGTTCGCCGGTGATCAGGGCCACCTTCAGGTTCTTTCGGGCGAGCGCCAGATAATTTTCTTCCGTGATTTCCCCGGGTATTACCGGAAATGCCATAAGCAATCCGCTGACCTTCACACTATCGTCCCATCCGAGCAGCAGTGTACGGTAGCCGCCTCTCGAAGGGCCTCCAATCACGATACGCGATTCATCCACAGCATATTTCTTTTTGATGTCCGCAATCATGGCATGGATATTACCCATGTTATCATCATTGAACCGCCGCTGAAAAGTACCCGCTACGTTTTCTCCCTGCAGGTAGGCTGTAATGAACTGGTCATGTGTACTGCCGCCTTTCCAGTGCTGCGCCGACAACTGGTGGTAGCCCACCCCGCCATGAATCATGATAAAAAGCGGATACTGCTGATCTTCTGAATAACCTTCGGGCAGCCTGACGAAATACTCTGCTGTGGATTGTTGCGCCTGTTTGCTGATCAGCGCCTCATTGCGCCGGAGAAATTCGCTGAATCCGGTGATCTTTTCCATTTGCGGCACCCAGTGCGGCCAGGACCTTTCACCGGTCATGATCAAAAATCCAAGGCCTTCGCCGTGGGCTGTATCCAGCATCTCCAGCAGATCGGTGTGCCTCCCCAGTTCATCCAGGGCCGGGGCATAATACCAGAGATAGAGCTGAAACCTTTCGAAGGGTGACCGGACTTCCGGCATTTTTTTTTCGAGCTCTTGAAGTATCAGGTCCGGATCATCGCGCATTTCCCCCTCAAAACGATTGCACATACTGAGGTAGGTTTCTGAAAATGGTACAGGCTGTACTTCCCTGAAATTCTGCGCGGATGTCATTACGCATATCAGCAGGATCACAGCCGTTATTAAACCGGATTTTTTCTTCATTTTTTTCAGGATTGGTAAACCAGGCAAGCCAATATCATTCCGTTGTGTACAACAAGCTTATTTTCAATCATATATTTAATTTAAGCAATAAACAGGTTACTCAATACCACGTAAGAGACCGTACAGTAGCGGATAACCATGCGATCAGAAACGGCCAGTAAACAAAAATACCGGCCGGCGTGCATGCCGACCGGTAAATTCCCATGAAACCAAATCACCCTTAACTACCCCATTATTCTATGATGAGTTTATTTGAAATCACTTCATTCCCTGCTTCAATCATGTAGAAATAGATCCCTGATTTTAGTGCGGAAACATCCAGGTGGATGGTATGCTGCCCTGGCTGACAGTTCACTGCGGGCCTATCCAGCACCAATTGCCCGGTAAGGTTGATCATGCGCACATTCAGTTCCGTTTCGGCGCCGCACTCTACGGTAAGCCGCACCTGATCGCGCGCCGGATTGGGCGAGCACGATTTTACGCCTATCACCGCCGGTGAGCTGCCATCGGGCTGATTGATGCCTACGATGTCATCTTTCAGGATCTTGTTGTAGTAGATATAGTTGGTTGAAGGCTCCGTCTGCTCGCCTTCCTCGAGATACACACCCACCAGATTATCCGCCTGATAGGTCAGGTGGAAATGGTCGTCCGAAGCTTTCGGTGCAAACTGTGGATAGATGCATTCGTCGTAAAGATGGAATATATCGCCGGCCTGCAGGTCGTAAAAATCGCCCCAGGTATGGCCAAGGTCGGGCGAGGTGCGCACCCAGATGTGCCGGTAATTGTATACGCCATCGGTCGTCAAGTAGGTTTCGGTGGCCGTGGAATAAGCCAGGGCGATCACCCCGTTGTCGTCGATGCAAAGGGTGGGCATGGTAGATAAGCCGAGCTGCCGGTGAACAGAAAACTGAATATCATTCACCCCGGTGGATTCGAATTCTAGCTGCCCGTCGCCGTTTACATCCTGCGACCAGCCCACCAGATATCCCTCTTCCATCAGGAAATCAGAGCTCAG
>JBKHBQ010000136.1:0-10443 GCA_046542305.1 Bacteroidales bacterium | reverse complement strand
TGATCTTTTTGTCCTTTTTTGCCATGATGCAAAGATAACAAATCGAATTATGCAGGGTTAAAGGATGATGCCGCTGATATCTTTTGCGCGCGATTCGTCGAAAACCAGCATAGCGTTCACAAGCATGAATTGTGTAAATGCCGGAAGGCTGGCAGGTTCGACAGAAACTGCTTGAATCTTTCCTGCATCCAGTAAGCTTTTACGCATGGTTCCGGGCAAGAGGGGCCGGTCGGGGGTAAACCATTTTTTCCCGTCAAAAAAAAGAATATTGCAATACGAAGTATCGGTGATCCGGCCGTTTTTTACCATCAGTATATCATCGCACGATTCCCGCCTTTCCATGAGCCGGCTTATGCTGCTGCGGTCGGCATATTTGTGGGAATAATCCAGTGTTCCGGCATCTACCATCTTTAGGGTATTGATCATCTTTTCATGATAGGGTTCGAATTCCACCTTTTCAACCTCTCTTCCGTACAAAATCCTGCACTTGTACACCCCCTCTCCCAGTGAGGCGGGAATGCTGATGACCTCTTCAGTAATTGGCACCGCTGAACCCGGGTAGAAAATCCTGAACGTCTCAGCCATCCGCTGCCGGTGATAGCGAAGATTTTGAAGCCTGCGCCCTTCGATGCGTATGGTTTCAATAAATCGGCACATAAATCTTTCTGATCAGTTCGTTGTATTCCGTGGTTACATCACTCATGGAAGTAATGCCGCCGCCACTTTTAAACCAGAGCTGCCCGTTATCATTTTCAATAAACCGGATCATCACCGCACTGTCGAGATTCTGGCCGTCGAAATACCCGAATATTCCCGTGTAAAAACCGCGGTTGTAATTTTCGGCATCCCGGATGATCTGCAGGGTCCGCGGTTTGGGAGCTCCCGAAATACTTCCTGCAGGCAGAATCCTGAAGATTAGTTCGCCCAGATGATACCGGTAATCCTTGGGCAACCGTCCGGAAATCTGTGAGCTCATCTGGAGCAGTGCGCCCTTGTGCGTGTTGATCTCTTCGATATACCTGAACTGCTCCACCTCCACATCTTCTGACACCATGCTCAAATCGTTGCGGATCAGGTCGACAATGGTGTGGTGCTCTGCGGTTTCTTTTACATCAGAAAGCAGCCGGTTTTCAGCATCGGGCACTGAGGCATCCATGGTCCCTTTCATCGGGCAGCAGGATATTTTGCCATTTTCGATCCTGATAAAGGTCTCGGGCGAAAACACGACAAAGCGGTCGTTGAACAGCAATTTATATTTCGCCCTGCTGAAGGTAAAGATATCCTCAAGGTTCAGGCTGGTTTCGATGCGGCTTTTAAAGGTAAGATTTACAAGGAATGTATTTCCGTACTGTATTTCGCGCTGCACAACATCAAAAGCTTTTTTATAAACACTGAAAGCGGGGGGATGTGCTGTAAATGAAAATTCAGGCGATCTGCCGGCGGTTTTGGGCACATTCGAAAACCCGGGCATCGATACAGTGATCGTTTCAGGAATTTCATCTGCCGCATAAACATGCGCTTCAGTACGTTCATAATCGATCAGAAATAAAAAAGGCTTGCCTGCTGTGGACAATGCATTTACTTTTGAAACCGTTTTTTCGAACATCATAAATCTGTCTGATGAATATTCTGTTATTGGATAATTACGATTCATTCAGTTACAACCTGGTAAATATCCTGCGCAAATTTAGGAAACACAGGCTTTCGATCCTGCAACCTCACGAAGTAAATCCTGAGGAGCTGGGTGTTTTTGATAAAATGATCTTTTCGCCGGGTCCTGATATCCCCGCCAGGGGCGACCTGATGTGGCAGATCATCCATCGCTATCATCGCGAAAAAAGTATCCTTGGCATTTGTCTCGGCTTTCATGCCATCTCCATTTATTTCGGCGTACAACTGCGTAACGTGGGAACAGTTGTACACGGACAGACGCGCCAGGTTAGCCTGACCGATCCTTCAGAGCCGCTATTCAGGGGCATCGTATCGCCCTTTCGGGTAGGGCTCTATCATTCCTGGACACCTAAAACATCCACTTTTCCTGCCGAGCTGAAACCCACGGCGGTTTCTTCCGAAGGGCTTGTCATGGCACATGCACATCATATTTGGGATCTGCGCGGTGTGCAGTTTCACCCCGAATCGGTGATGACCCCCGAAGGGCAGCGAATGATCGAAAACTGGCTCAGCATTTAAAGAATTGCAGAAACTCGTCAAAGCCTCCGTGATTCTCAGCAAACGAGGAATCTGCATAGCTTAAAACGGGCATTAGTGTAAAAATTAAAATAAATTTAACCTTGCAGCCTTGCCGTCAATTGATGAACTCCTTTACTTTTGCCCATTTGGCGAAAGTACAACATGAATACTCTGTTTGCTGCACTGCTCCAGGAGCATAAAAAATTCGGACTGCTGCTTTATCCTTTTCTGCTCAAAGATTTGGGAAAGGACTACTACCGCATACACGACCGGCTTTCCATTGCCAACCTGAAGCACCACCAGGCGCGGTTGAACGATGCCCAGCAAAAAATCGTACATCTGGTGGAGGAGTACAGCGATCAGCAGATCACCAAAAGGTTCACCAACAAGAAGGTTAAATCCAGAGATTTTGTTGCAGGTCTTGAGGCTGATTATATCCAAAAATACATCCGTCCATTTATCGAAAAACAAATGGCCGGGTGTATCCGTATTTTGGTTGGCGAGGGGCTGCCGCTGTTTTACCGCGAAACCCAGAACGTGGTTTACTCCAGCAACCAGGTAAAGATCGAAAAAGAACCCGCCGGTGTGATCTTCAATTTCAAGAAACTCGAGTCCGAAACACATTACTGGCAAACCATCAAGCATGAAGGTGAAATGATCCGCCTGACCGGTAAAACCGGCACCGTGATCACCGACGAACCCTGCTGGCTTCAAATTGAAAACCGCCTGTATCATTTCAAACAAAAGGTGGAGGGCAAAAAATTAAAGGTGTTCTTCGACAAGGAATTCGTACAGGTTCCGCAAAAGCTGGAGGAGAAATTTTATTCCACTTTCGTGAAGGATTGCATCCGTGATTATCCGGTTAGGGCAGAAGGTTTTGAAATAACCGAAAGCAGTCCGAAGTGCCGCCCTCAAATTTCTTACGGCACCGATTTTCAGGGACTGCCAGGCCTTTTCCTGTCTTTTTTTTACAACGATTGGGAAGCTGATTCGCGCATGCCGCACAAGGTGAAGGTAAAGAAAACCGGAACCGGAAATCAGCCGCGCTTTGAGTTGATCCGAAGAGATCCGGAATCTGAAAACATTTTTGCCGGAAAACTGGAAGAGCTCGGTTTAAAACATGTCAACGAGAATAAACACCTGATAGATGTTGCGGATAACAACAATGGCGAAACAAACAAATTCGAGCTTATTGGCTGGCTGAACAGGCATGCGGTTGACCTCAGAAAAGAAGGATTTATAATCGGGCAGGAAATTGCTGACATCCGCTACCACACCGGACAGGTGGAAATGGTGCTGGATGTAAGCGAAAACAACGACTGGTTTGATGTATATGCCGTGGCCAGGTTTGGGAATGATATTGAAATCCCGATCATAAAATTGCGCAAGCACCTCCTGAACCGCATTCGGGAATATGTATTGCCCGACGGAAGTATTGCCATATTGCCGGAATCCTGGTTCGAAAAATACAGCGACCTGTTATCGTTCGGCGAAAAGGCAAAAAAAGGCCTTCGAATAAAAAAGATGCATTACCCGCTGGTGGACCGCTCGATGCAAAACTCCATCAGAATCAGCAGAAAAAGTGCTGAACTTTTTTCCGGAACAAGCCTGTCGGGAAAGATACGTATGCCCGAGGGCCTGAACGCCTCGCTGCGCGACTATCAGCGAAAGGGATTCCAATGGCTCAACCTGATGCGCAAATACAAGCTCGGCGGTTGCCTTGCCGATGATATGGGCCTGGGCAAAACCCTTCAAACCCTCACCCTTCTACTGAAGCACAGCGAAGAGAACAATTACCGTGTCCCGGAAAGTCAGCCGGAGTCGCACGGTCAACTCGATCTTTTTGGCGGAACTGGCAACGCCGGGACCAGCATCAATCCATCGCTGGTGATCATGCCGGCGTCTTTGATCCACAACTGGGAAAATGAGATCAAGAAATTTGCTCCCCGGCTCAGTTATCTAAATTATACCGGTCCCCAACGGTTCGACCTTCAGGAAAAATTCACATCGGTACATCTTGTGCTCACTACCTACGGCACCATCAGAAACGATTACCAGGATTTCGAGGAGCTTACCTTCGATTATATTATTCTCGACGAAAGCCAGATGATAAAAAATCCCGGGTCGAAAGCAGCACGGGCCATTTACCGGCTGAAAGCCAAACACAAGGTAATCCTCAGCGGCACGCCCATCGAAAACACGCTGATCGACCTGTGGTCGCAAATGAACTTTCTCAACCCCGGCCTGCTTGGCGACCTGCAGTTTTTCAAGCGCTATTTTGCCACACCCATCGAAAAAAACAATGACGAGGAACGGCAGGAAAAACTGCACCTGCTCATCAAGCCCTTTATCCTGCGGCGCACTAAAAACCAGGTGGAAAAGGAACTGCCCGAACTCAGCGAGGAATACATCTACTGCGAAATGAGCCCGGAACAGCAGCAAATTTACCTGCAGGAAAAATCGAGCATCCGCAATTTCATCCTCGAACAGATCGAAAAAAAAGGCACCGAAAAATCAGCCATCATTGTCCTGCAGGCATTGACAAAACTCAGGCAAATGGCCAATCATCCGCTGATGATCGATCAGAATTACCGGCATGACTCGGGCAAATTCGAAGAAGTGATACGGAACCTTGAAACCCTGATCAGCGAAGGACATAAGGTGTTGATATTTTCTTCCTTCGTAAAGCATCTCGACATTTTTGCCCGTCATTTCAAAGAAACCGGCATCGGATATTCCATCCTTACCGGTGAAACACGCCATCGCCAGGAGGTGATCAGAGAATTTCAGGAAGATCCCGCACGGAATATTTTTCTGATCTCCATCAAGGCAGGCGGTGTAGGTCTTAACCTGACGGAAGCCGAATATGTTTTTCTGCTCGATCCGTGGTGGAATCCGGCAGTGGAAAATCAGGCCATCAACCGGGCTCACCGCATCGGGCAGACCAGGCACGTATTTGCCTATCGCTTCATTACCCTCAACACCATCGAAGAAAAAATCCTGCGCCTGCAGCAACGCAAATCCAAGCTGGCCGATTTATTTATCCGCACGGATAATCCGTTAAAGGAACTCAACGTTAGTGAGATAAAAGAACTGATCGATTAACACATTATGGATGGCAAATCCAAAAGCAGAGTTCAAAACTATTTCAGTGCAGCACTTAAAATGATGCTTGGGGTGGCGTTGCTGCTATCGCTGTTTTCATGCAGGAAGCTTACCTATCAGGCGGCCTACCCTACCCTGAGCGACGGACGCTACGACAGCGAATTTCCCTACAGCAACTGCTCCGACGAACTGGACGAAATTTCACAATCGGTAAAAAAAATCTACTGCCTGGTGGAATACGACCTTTACCGGTTTAGCAGCGACGAATTGTTTGCCGAAGCTGACCTGCCCGGTATCAGGCTGAAGAAAAAAGCCTCGGAGCGGGGATTCTTCAGCGAGTCGGTTCACGGCACAGCTACCGTGCTGAAAAACGAAAACAACAGGATTGTGGTGCTAACCTGTGCACATGTTATAAACTACCCCGATACCATCCTTTCCTTCATGCTGGATAAATCAGGCCAACAGACGCAATATCTCGAAAGCGTGGCCATTAAAAAGAAACAAACGAATTTTATCCGTAACTTGCCCGACGGCGGCATGCTCGACATTATCGCCATGGACGAGGAACTGGATATTGCCTTTCTCGGCAACACCTTCAGTACGGGCGACATCCACATCCCGACTTTTAATTATCCCATGGGCGATGCCGGTGAACTCGACTGGGGGAATTTCGTGTACATTTTCGGTTTTCCTGCGGGTTATCAGATGGTCACACGCGGCATCGTGAGCAATCCTAAGCTGACTAAAAACGGCGAATTCATCATCGATGCGCTCTTCAACACCGGCATCAGCGGAGGCATCGTGCTGGCCGTACGCGACGGCGTGCCGAACTTTGAACTCGTAGGCATCGCCAAATCCGTATCGGCAAGGTATAAAAATGTGCTGAAACCCGAAAACGAACGGCATCAGGAAGTATATAATCCCAGTATTCCCTACACAGGCGAAGTTTATGTAAAAATGGAGAAAGACATCAACTATGGTGTAACTTTTACGATTTCCATGGGCACCATTCGAAAGTTTTATGTCGAAAACAGAAGGAGTTTTCTTACAGGGGGCTACTCGCTCGACAGGTTTTTCGGAATAGATTAACCACTGCAATCCCATGATATTTGAAATACTTACGGCTTATTCCCGTTAAACATTTTTATGAAGGATGGACAGGGTGTCGTCCTAAGATGTATTAAATTTGCGCAAACCAAAAATATGAGAAGAAGCATGAAAAAATTCAGACTTTTAGCCTTTGTATTGATAACGGGATTGCTGGCAGGTTGTGCCGGCGAAAGCGAAAATTCCGCGAAGGAAGAGCCGCAGGTAAAGGTTCCGCAAACAACTTCCACCACCACCAAAAAACCCGCCACACCGCAGCCGCAGCTCGACCGCGACGCGAAGCCAGGCTACGCCTCCAAACTCGAAAGGGGGCAAAAACGCCGTGAATCCATCGAAGATACCTATGATGCACAGGGGAACCTCATCGAACGCCGCGACAAGATGTTCGACAAATACGGCAATGTTTCGAAGAAAAACCGCTACACCTACAAATATGATGATGCTGGCCGCCGTATCGAACAATGGTATTTTGCCAACACGGCCAACGACGAACCCATCATGTCGAGCGTGAATTATATCACCTATGACGACAAGGGACGGAAAGTTGAGAACATTTTTATTTCGTATGATGCCTATGACAATGAAGTGAGATGGGCAAAGAACGAATACAAGCACAACAGCCAGGGAAGGGTGACCGAAGATATTACCCTGAACAAGCAGGGCATTCCGCTATCCAAAACCATTTACAACTATGAGGACGGCATGCTGGTGAGCGAAAATTTCGTAAAATACGACGAACAGGGTAATCCCACCGGGAAACAAACCCTGAAATACAACGAATACGGCAAGGTAATCGAAACCATTAAAGAATAGTCCCTTCAGGGTTTTTGCTATCTTTGCTGCAAAGCAAAATTCTTTATGCCACAGCAGAAACCACTTGCTGAAATCCTTCGTCCCAACAGCCTCGCCGGTTATATTGGTCAGGAACACCTGCTCGGTGAGGGTGCCATTTTGAGCCGCAGCATCGAGTCGGGGAACATCCCTTCGATGATCCTTTGGGGGCCGCCCGGCGTGGGCAAAACCACCCTGGCATTTATCATTTCGCAAACCCTGCACAGACCGTTTTACACACTCAGCGCGGTAAATTCGGGAGTAAAGGATGTACGGGCGGTAATCGAAAAATCCAGAACCCAAAGCAATGCCATCCTGTTCATCGACGAAATCCACCGCTTCAGCAAATCCCAGCAGGATTCACTCCTTGGTGCCGTAGAAACGGGCATCATTACGCTCATCGGCGCCACCACCGAAAATCCTTCCTTCGAAGTAATTTCGCCGCTGCTATCACGCTGCCAGATATACATTCTCCGGCCGCTCGAAAAGGAGCACCTCGAAACAATGCTGTCGCTGGCAAAGGATTATCTGGAAAAACATTTGGGCAAATCCATCAGCATCGATGAAAATGAAGCGCTGCTTCGCGTATCGGGAGGCGATGCCAGGAAGCTATTTAATGCGATAGAACTGGTGGTGAAAGCCATGGAAAAGGAAAATCCGGTCATCATCACCAACAAAAAGGTGCTGGATACCATTCAGCAAAATATGGCCATTTATGATAAGGCCGGCGAGCAGCACTACGACATTATCTCGGCCTTCATCAAATCGATGCGGGGCAGCGATCCCAATGCCACGGTGTACTGGCTTGCACGCATGATCGAAGGCGGCGAAGATCCGAAATTCATCGCCCGCCGCATGGTGATTCTGGCATCGGAAGACATCGGCAATGCCAATCCCAATGCCTTGCTGCTGGCCAATGCATGTTTCGATGCCATCAACAAGATCGGCTGGCCCGAGGGGCGGATCATTCTGTCGCAAACGGCGGTGTACCTTGCCACCTCGCCCAAAAGCAATTCCACCTACCTGGCGATCGACGACGCCCTGGCGCTTGTGCGTAAAACCGGCGACCTGCCTGTGCCGCTGCATATCCGCAATGCGCCCACCAAACTCATGAAGGACATTGGCTACGGAAAAGATTACAAATATGCCCATCAGTACGACCAGGGTTTTGTGGAGCAGGAATTCCTGCCGGAAAAAATCAAGGGAAAAAAGTTTTATGAACCCGGCAAGAATGCCCGTGAGGAAGAAACCCGAAAATGGCTGAAAACAAGATGGCGGGGGAAGTATGGGTATTGAGAGGTGGAAGTCGGCAGTCTTCAGTCGGCAGCTTGCCTCGGCGCAGCGCAGCGAAAACGGGTCTTCAATCGGCATCTTGTCTAACCGGAGCGCAGTGAAGCCGGGTTATCAATACTAACTTTTAACTTTTAAACAATTAGCATAACGAATAACTTCTAACGATTAACTTTTTAACGATTAACTCTCTAACGATTAACTTTCTAACGATTAACTTTTAAAAAATGAACCCGTTCAAAGCATGTGTGGTCCAGGCTACTCCCGTGATCTTTGATATCGAACGGACGGTGGAAAAGACCTTAGCGCTCATCCGGGAGTGCGCCAATGAAAATCCTGACCTCATCCTTTTTCCCGAAAGTTTCATCCCGGCTTATCCTCGCGGACTTGATTTCGGCGCGGTGGTCGGCAGCCGCAGCAGAGAGGGCCGTGAACTTTTCCGCCGCTATCAGGAGGCATCGGTGGAGGTACCGGGCACCGAAACCGAAAAAATCGGAAAGGCGGCACGCGAAGCCGGCAGCATGGTAGCGATCGGCATAACGGAACGCGACCGCATTACGGGCAGCCTTTACTGCACCTTACTCTATTTTTCCGCCACTGGCGAACTGATCGGCAAACACCGGAAGGTAAAACCCACAGGCACCGAGCGGCTGATCTGGGGTGAAGGCGACGGCAGCGGTCTTGTCACCGTTAAAACCCGAAACATTACAATCGGCGGGCTGATCTGCTGGGAAAACTATATGCCCCTGGCGCGCATGAGCATGTATTGCAAAGGCGTGCAGGTATATCTGGCGCCCACAGCTGATTCGCGGGATGGCTGGCAGCATACCATGCGCCACATCGCTATGGAGGGACGCTGCTTCGTGCTTGGATGCAATCAGTATGTGGAAAAGAAAGATTATCCTGAGGACCTGCAGCCACTTTTATCATGCGAACCCGACGTGATGTGCACCGGCGGAAGCGTAATCGTTTCACCGATGGGCGAAACGATTGCAGGACCCCTCACCGGGAAAGAAGGAATCCTTACTGCCTCCCTCGACCCTGCCGAAGTTGTTCGTGCAAAAATGGACCTCGATGTAGCCGGGCATTACAACCGGCCGGATATTTTCCGGTTCAGCGCTGATCAGCAACCCGACACGATAATTACCGATCAATAGAAAAAAAATCTTAACCAAAATCAAATGACTATGAACCGAAAATCATTCATGCTGACGACATTTTTAATGTCCTTTGCAATTCTTTCAACCTCTGCGGGAAATTATGAACTATCTCTGAAGAGAAAAAAGATTAAACCTGACCTTGAGAATATTTATGTTGAGAAAATCATTGATGCAAGGCAAAACAAAATTTGCTTCGGTTTTGTAATGGATGGGTATCACGACCGCAACGTTCCGGTGGTGTTCGATAAAGGACTGGAATTGGAATTCACCAATCTTTTCTATGAAAGCTTTGAACCGCGGGAGGATAAAGTTCCATTGGCTGTAAAGATAAATCACCTGTTCCTTTATGAACTGAAGGGTGAAGAAGGTTCTTTTGATGCCGTGGAAATCAATATGGATTTTTATATGCGCGAAGGCAATAGCTGGTTTCACGAATTTCAGGCGGCAAAATACTTATTGAATTACGGCAACACCTCCAGCGGCAAATTTGAAAATATGCTGGAAAACCTCATCGAAAAATGTTTTAATGAATACGGGCACAGAATGAAAAATGGCTGGGGCTATCACCGGAAGGTTAATGAGACAGAAATGAATGGAAACGGCAGCGGTCCTTACTTAAGCAGGATCGCTTTGTCGCAGCAGCGCACTACAAGCCTTTACCACACCTATAATGATTTTAGGGATAACATCGCCGATACCCTCACGCCTTTCAGGGTACTGGACCACCGCCAGTTCGAAGGATGCAAGATTTTGAGGGAGC
>JBKHBQ010000135.1:0-10448 GCA_046542305.1 Bacteroidales bacterium | reverse complement strand
TGGAAAAAGTTACTCGAAATTGGTTAACTGGAAAAAGGAAATAAGGAGCAAGACCAACTTACAAGCATTTTTTAGATGTAACTTCACAGGTAAATCAGGCTAAGAATGAACATCGCAGCCATATTACGCTTTTCATTATTACAAGGGCTAAGGCCAGAATTTCTAAATTGATTTTTAATATTTCAGCCATAATTCGATGCAGTAAATAAAAAAATTGATCTCAAATAAAACCAATCATATGAAAACAGCAGTTATTACAGGAGCAACAGGCGCCATTGGTACGGCCATCGCAAGGCAGATGGCGGAAAAGGATTACCGTGTCATTGCGGTAGCACGTAACGAAACCAAAGCCAAAGAGGTTGTGAGCCAAATACGCAACGCCACCGGTAACCGGGAAGTGGATTACCTGCTGATCGATCTTTCCAGTGAGCAATCGATACGCGAAGCCGCGGAAAACTGGCAAGGCCCCGTGCATGTGCTGATCAACAATGCCGCCGTGACGCCGCGCAGCCGCGAGGAAAACAGCGAAGGCACCGAGATGCAGTTTGCCGTTAATGTGCTGGGCTATTTCAGGATGATCAGATATTTTCTGCCGTATCTGAAGGAAGGGGCGCCCGCACGCATCGTGAATGTGGCCAGCTACTGGGCCGGCGGGCTGGATCTTGATGATCCCGAAAACAGGCAGGGCCGCTACAACAACGACCACGTATACCGCACCACCAAGCAGGCCGACCGGATGCTTTCAGCCGCATTTGCACAAAGGCTGCAAAGCGACAACATCACCGTAAATGCCGCCCATCCCGGCGACGTGAATTCGAAACTCAGCAACAACCTCGGCTATGGCGGACACGAAAGCCCCGATGAGGGAGCCGACACGCCGGTTTGGGCAGCCACTGCCCCTGAACTGGAAGGCATCACAGGAAAATATTTCGAGCACCGCAGGCAATCCGATTGCGCCTACTGCCACGATGAAAAGCAGGTGGAAAGGCTTTATGAGATTTGTGAGGGGTATTCGCGGTAAACCGGCATTGTGAAAATCTTTCGTGGTAAAGCAGAAAAATCCCAGCTTCCGAAATAAGTTAACCGTAGTTTCCAGGAATAGCATCGGGCAAAGGAGATTTTAAAAAATCAATAAATACTTAAAACCTCACCTCCACCACCGTTCCTTCCCCTTGTGCGGATTGTATGCCAATGCTTCCGCCGTGGAGCTGCATGATCTGACGTGAAAGGCTGAGTCCTATGCCCGAGCCACCGGAACGGGTCGTAAAGAAAGGAATGAACACCTTGTCGAGCTGATCGGGCGCGATTCCCTCGCCATGATCGCGAACACGAATTATCACGCGGCCATCGGGATGAAGGATTTCGGTTTCGATCAGCCGGATTTCCGCATCGGCGCTAGCCTGCATGGCATTCCTCACCAGGTTGATCAGCACCTGTGAGATCAGCTTTTCGTCGGCGGAAATACTGATGTCGCGATCGGTGCAATGGATGCGAAACTCCACCCCGGATTTTTCGAGCTCATCCGCCAGCAGCGACTTCACCATAAACAGCAGGTCGCACACCTGCAGGGTTTCAAATTCGGGTTTGGGAATCTTCGACAGTTTGCGGTAGGTTTCTACAAACCGCATCAGCCCGGCGCTGCGCTTTTCGATGGCTGCCAGCCCCACGCGGGTATTTTCCACGAACTCCGTTCCGGTACCAGGATTGGCGGCTGCAAATTCGGCAAAGTTTTCCTTCAGTGTTTTCGACAGCGAAGTGATCGGCCCCATCGAATTCATGATCTCATGCCGAAGGATGCTGATGAGCTTTTGCCAGGTTTCAATCTCCTCCTGCTGCAGTTCACTATTGATGTCCTGAAATGAAATCAGCCGCAGGCGTTTTTGCTGTATGTTGAAAAGGGAGAGTTGCACCGAGAGCCTAACCAGGCTGTCGTCAACCACCAGTCTGATAAGCACGGGCCGCGAAGGATTTAGTTCCGTAAACATCCCTTCAAGCGAGGGATGCGTTCTATAGAGCCCTTCAAGCGTACGCAAATTCTCCACCTGCAGCAATCGGTTCAGCGCTTCATTGGCCAGCTCCACTTTTCCGTTTTCATCACAAATCAACAGGCCAACGTTCACATGCTTCACGGAATGCAGAAAAAGCTGATGCCCGGCTTCACGCGCTGACCTGGCATCACTGTACTTTTTTGATATCTCCATCAACACCTCATACAAATCGCGCAAACTGCGGTCGGTGTTGGCAGGTATGGCCGGTGTATCGTCGTACTTAAGGGAAACCAGGAATTCGTGTATCTTCCGGTTGTTCCTCC
The DNA here is from genome assembly GCA_046542305.1 of Bacteroidales bacterium. GTDB lineage: Bacteria > Bacteroidota > Bacteroidia > Bacteroidales > 4484-276 > JBKHBQ01. The sequence goes on along the minus strand of JBKHBQ010000135.1, from coordinate 8,137 downwards.
TGATGGTAAAGATCAGCAGCACCAGTTGCACCACGAAAATCACGGCAAAATAAACCACACTGAACTGCATATGCGGATTCAGGATGGTCCAGCCCAGAACCAGCGCTACCAAACCGATCAGCACAACCTGAGCCGCTACGGATATTTCAAATTTGCTAAAGCCCATATTTTTTTATTTTCCGGTAAAGCGTCGCCCTGGTAATGCCAAGCTGTGCCGCCGCTTCACTGAGGTTATAACTATAATCGCGCAGCGCACGGGCAATCACTTTACGCTCCTGCGCCTCAAGGTTGTAATCGCCGGAATCGTCTTCCACACCATTTTCCTGATGCTGGAAAACGAAATCTGCCGGCCTCAGCACATCGCCTTCCGAAAGGATCACGGCTTTCTCCACCAGGTTTTCCAGTTCGCGCACATTGCCCGGCCAATGCCAGGTTTTCAGCTTTTCCACCACACCTTCTTTCACTTTCAGCGCGGGACGATTATATTTTGCCTTGTACTTTTCGAGAAAGAAACTCAGCAGCCCTTCAAAGTCAGATTTTCGTTCCCTCAGCGGCGGCACTTCAAGTTGAATGGTGTTGATGCGGTAAAGCAGGTCCTCGCGAAATGATTTCTGTTCCACCATTTTCATCACGGGCATGTTTGTGGCCGATACCAGGCGGATATCGATGGGAACAGGTTTGTTGGAGCCCAGCCTCACCACCTCCCGGTTCTGAAGCACGGTGAGGATTTTCGACTGCAGGGTCGCAGGCAGGTTTCCGATCTCATCCATGAAAAGGGTGCCACCGGAGGCAATCTCCAGTCGTCCGGCCTTCCCCTCGTGTGCTCCGGTAAAGGCGCCTTTCACATGCCCGAACAGTTCGCTCTCAAAAAGGCTTTCGCTAACGGCGCCCATATCCACCTTTACAAACACGCCCATGCTCCTCGAAGATCGGCGGTGGATTTCGCGCGCTACCATTTCCTTTCCTGTGCCGTTTTCGCCCAGGATCAGCACATTGGCATCGGTTGGCGCGATTTTATCCACGGTATTCCACACCCGCTGCATGGCGGGTGATTTTCCGGCAAACAACACGAATTCCTTTTCAATTCCTTCGGCAAGATGTTGCTGCTTTTGCCGCAGACCCTCCACCTCCATTTTCGAGCGGCGCAGCTTCAGCACGTTATTCACCGTGGCAAGCAGGCGCTCGTTTTCCCAGGGTTTTTGCAAAAAATCGGCACCACCTTCCTTCAACGCCTTAACGGCAAGGTCTACACTACCATAGGCAGTTAGTAAAACTGCCATTACACCGGGATCGGCCGCGCGGATTTTCCTCAGCCAGTAAATTCCCTCATTGCCGGTATTGATGCCCGCAGAAAAGTTCATGTCCAGAATCACCACATCCACCATCCCCCCATTGAGGTGCGACAGGATGAGGTTGGGATTTTTTTCGGCAGTAACGGTGGTAAAATGTTTTGACAACAGCATTCTTAAAGCGATCAGGGCTTCTTCGTTGTCGTCGACGATCAGGATGTGGGCGGTGGTTTTTTTCATCATATTCTGGTCATTTGCTGCGCTCGCCTCGCTGAGCTTCGTCGAAGCGGGCGTCATAGGCAGAATGCTTCATTTGCAGAAATTATCAGTTGTGTTTTTTGCCTATTGAATTTTATATAATTGTTCAGTTTTATGCCGATGGTGTCAAGGACTGCAGAAATCAGCTTACAGGTTTCATCATCCATAAGCTTTCCGCGATGGGCCTTGACGAGCCAGGTCTTTGATTCAAACAGCGAACCTCTGGAATAATACCCGAAATGTTTTGCCTCCACGTAGTGATATCTCCCATATCCTTCACTCAGGTTTGCTGCTATGGAATCCACAGCCCGGACAAATTGCTTACCTATTGTATCCTTTGCGAAATAGTCCCATTTCATGACCATTTCCCAAACCTCCTCCCCACATCCATTGCCATTTGATACACACGAAATTCTTCCAGTTTCATTTTTTTTTGAATTTTTGGTTAATAATAATCTATGGTCTGTTTTTTCCTGCGGCCGGCACTTACCTGTTAGATATTCCTCGAGGACGCCCAAAGTACAAATGACTCCCAATGGCGAGCGAAGCGCAAATGGCCATCAATGACGAGCGCAGCGCAAATGACAACCAATGACGTGCCCAGCGCAAATGACCCCTCAATACCTTCTCCAGCTTCCAAAGAACCAATCCCTCTCCAACTTCTCTTTTTCACTTCAAATGTATACTTTTAAACCCCCGACTGTTTAAAAATAATACACATTTTTTCGCCGGGTAATCGATTGACGATTGATAATGTGAAAGTTAGCAGTATGGCACACGGCTTGGCCTGCTAAGGGAAAAAACTGACGACTATGTTTGCACATTATTTAAAATTCTTTTTCAGAAATCTGATCAGGAACAAAGCCTACACCATCATCAATATTTTGGGGCTTTCGACGGGCATGGCCGTCAGCATCCTCATTTTGCTTTATGTCTTTTATGAGATATCCTACGACCGGTTCATCCCGGAAGGCGGGCAAAAATACCGCGTGGTCACGCAGTTCGGATGGTCGGAAAGCCAGTTCGAAGCTCCCCTTTCCGGAGGTGAACTCGGCGCTTTGTCGAAAGAACAGATTCCGGAAGTCGCGCAGGCAACCACCATTTTCCGTACGTACCCATATATTATGTACCGCGATAAACTCATCCGTGAAGAGGATGGTGACGCCGTTTATGCTTCAGGTGAAATTTTCGAATTTTTCGGGATTGAACTCATTCACGGAAACCCTGATCATGTGCTTGAAGATCCTTTTACGGTAGTGCTTTCGGAAAGTAAGGCGAAAAAATATTTCGGGGATGAGACGGCAATAGGAAAAATTCTGGTGCTGAACCCGGTGGAGCGGTCGGTCGATCTGAGCACCAGCCGCGAGGAAGATAAATCCTCGAATATAAAACTCAGGGTGAGCGGACTGTTCAGGGACTATCCTGAAAATGCTTCACGGCGTTTCGGCATGATCATCCCCATGGAACTTTACCGAATCACCAATAACCTCACCAGCCTGCGCGACCATGGAAATTCTTTTATGAATTATGTAAAACTTCGTGATGATGCCGACCTCAACCGGGTAGAGGAAAAAATGGCGGAAATCACCCTGTCGATGATCCCTGAAAAGCTGCAGCAATCGATGAATATCGATGTAAAACACATGCTGCAACCAATCCGGCGGATACATCTGTTTTCCGATTTTTCGGGCTTTAACGAAGTCAGCACAGGCGGCCGCATCGTTTATGTTTACGTGTTTTCGGCCATTGCCGTTTTTATTCTGTTGCTGGCCGCGATCAATTTTATGAACCTGTCGACGGCACGCTACACCGGGCGCGCCAAAGAGGTAAGCCTTCGCAAGATCAACGGTGCCACCCGGAAAACGCTCATCTGTCAGTTCCTGGGCGAGTCGGTCACCATCAGCATGGTCTCCCTTTTTACGGCCATGGTGCTGGCCGAGCTTTTCCTGCCGGTGTTCAATGCGCTCACCGACATGGAGCTCGAATTCAATTATCTTCAGCAGCCCACATTGATTATCGGGTTTATTGTGCTTGGACTGGTAACCGGGCTGATATCGGGCAGCTATCCCGCATTTTTTCTCAGCCGGTTCCGGCCGCTGGATATCCTTCGCGGCCGCATCACCAAAAACAAATCCGGGCGAAGGTTTCGCTGGACGCTGGTGATCTTCCAGTTCGTCATCGCGCTGGTGCTGGCCACCTGCACCCTCATCGTGTACAAGCAACTGAATTACGTGAAAAACAAAAACCTCGGCTTCAATAAGGAACATGTGCTGATGTTTATTTTGCGGGGCAATGAGATCCGGGAAAAGATGGATGTTTTCAAGCACAGGCTCGACCAGATTCCGCAGGTGGAAAATTATACCTTTTCGCTCGACAGGCCGGGCATCCGCACTTCGTGGTTTGGCAACTACAAATTCGAGGGCGACGGGGAGGCCGAGCATCCGGCGTTTCCGGCTGTCTCGATCGATGAGCGGTTCTTCGAAACCTTTGGCATGCAACTGATGGAGGGCCGGAATTTTTCGGTAGACATGGCCTCGGATTCAGGCGCCATGATCGTGAACGAGGCCATGGTGAAATACCTCGGATGGGAAGATCCCATCGGGAAATCGGTCTATGAAATGGCCGCGGATTACGACCGCGAACGCTTTCAGGTGATCGGCGTGGTGAAGGATTTTCATATGGAATCCCTGCACAAGAGCATCGAGCCGGTGATTTTTAAATTTGAACGCATGCAACCGCGCTGGTGTTTTATCCGCCTCAGGCCCGGCGATCCGTCGGAAACCATACAGGCGGTGGAAGAAGCCTGGAGCGATGTGGTGCCGGGACGTGAGATCAGCACCTATTTCCTCAACGCGGCCTACGACAGCGAATACCGCAGCGAGCAGCAGTTTGGGAAAATATTCATCTACTTCACGCTGTTTGCGTTGTTCATCGCAGGACTGGGAATTGTTGGCCTGGTGAGCTACATCACGGCCAGCCGCACCCGCGAAATCGGAATACGGAAGGTAATGGGCGCCGGAACAACCACCATTCTGCGAATGCTTTCGATGGATTTTGTGAAAATGATCGCCGTGGCGCTGGTGATTTCCATTCCGGTTTCGTACCTGATCATGGATAAATGGCTGGAGCGTTTTGCCTATACCACATTGCTTTCGTTCTGGATTTTCCTGCTGTCAGGATTCATCGCGTTTCTTGTGGCATTGTTGAGCACGGCGGTACAAACCATCAGGGCGGCATCGCAAAACCCGGCAGATACCATCAGATATGAATAAATATTTTTCACTGTTACCCGGAAAGTTATTGAATTAGTCATTTCAACCACAGGCGAAAAACAAAAAAGAATTTACAGACACTAATCACATAACCATCAAAATAAACTCATAATCATGTTGCTAAACTATTTAAAAACTTCTATTCGGTTTCTGATCAAGAACAAAAGCTATGCACTTATCAATATTTCCGGATTGGCGGTGGGTTTAGCCTGTTTTCTGCTGATCATGCTGTACATTAATTATCACACCGGCTACGATGGCTTTCATGAAAAGGGCAACCGGATCTACCGGATCATATCAGGGTTCAGGGACGACAGCTTCGCCGGAACCAACCCCGTAATCGGGCCGCTGATCGCCCGCACCACGCCCGGTGTGGAAAGCTTCACAAGGATGGGCAGGGTAAGCTGGGACGAAAAGGTGACCGTGGAGATCGATGGTCAGAAATATGCCGAAAGTCTTTTTTACCTGGCCGATTCCACCTTTTTCGAAATTTTCGATTTTCCGCTGTTGATAGGCAATCCGCACAAAGTGCTGAACGATCCCAACAAGGTGGTGATCACCCGCTCGACGGTGGAAAAATATTTTGGCGATGCCGATCCGCTCGGGCAGGTGATCCGCCTTAACGACCGGCACGATTTTGTGGTGAGTGGCATAGCTGAAGATATTCCGGGTAATTCCCACATCCGCTTTAGCTTTCTTGCGCCCTTCGAAAACATCGAACGCATCTGGGGCGAAGGCAGCCTCGAAGCATGGGGCCGATTCAATTATTTTACTTATCTGCTGATGAATCAGCCGCTCGATCCTGCTGAAATACACCGCCGGGTGGTGCGCAACGTGACGCCCGTGCTCGGTGAGGACAACGAATACCTGCACGTTGTCAGCAGTTCGGGGTTTCAGCCGTTCAGCGACATTCACCTGGAGCCCATCCGCGGGAACTGGGTGCCCGCCATCGACACGAAACAGCTTTATGTGTTTTCATCCATTGCGCTCGCCATCCTGATCATCGCCTGCATCAATTTCGTGAACCTATCTATTACCACCTCCATGAAGCGGGTGCGAGAGATCAGCCTGCGCAAAACTTTGGGCGCATCGCGCAACAGGCTTTACCGGCAGTTTTTCGGCGAAACGCTGATGATCGTGATGATTTCCATGGCCACCGCCATGGTGCTGATGGAGCTGCTACTTCCCGAAATCCGCCACCTGACCGACACGCCCGTTTCCATCCCCTACCACAAGCGGGGATTCTGGATATTTAACCTGTTTATCCTGCTTGCCGTATCGACGATTGCCGGAGGATACACCGCGTGGTACATCAGCAGACTACATATTAAAGGCAACCTCCGCGCCATTTCGGCTGCACCAGGGAACGTCAGGCTGCGCAACGTACTCGTCACCATCCAGTTTGTCATTTCGCTGGTACTGATCATTGCCTCCTTCACCATTGTCAGGCAGTTGAACTCGCTACGCAACCGGCAACTGGGCATGGAGGTAACAAAGGTGATCAATGTGCCGTTGTTCGACCCACGCCTCAGGTCAGATTTAAAACAGATCAAATCCGCCGTTTCCAACATTCCGGGCGTGGAATCGGTATCGGCCAACAGGTTCCGCCCCGGCCGCGACCAGGGCCATCACAGCATTATCTACGAAGGCATGGAACCGAATGAAGAGCCAGGCATGTGGCTGCTGTTTGCCGACGAAAACTTTGCCTCCACCTATGAAATTCCCGTGGTGGAAGGGGCCGACCTCACCGAATACAGTTCGGATGTGGGCGCAGCATACCTTCTTAACCAAAGCGCTGTGAAACATCTGGGCTGGAACGATCCTGTCGGAAAAGATTTTACGGCCATGGGTAGTAACATGCCGGGCAAGGTGGTAGGCGTGGTGGAGAATTTTCATTTTCATTCGCTGCACCATCCCGTGGAGCCGATTTGTATTTTGCTGTACGAACGGTTGCTGGACCAGTTATCGGTAAAATGCAGGACGGATCAGCGCACAGAGGTGATGGAACAGATCCGCGGCATCTGGAAAAAATTCGGCGGAAGCGGCGACCCGGAGTTTTATTCCGTGGATGAAGCCATCACCCGCCAATACGACACCGAGGCACGCATGGCCGGGCTCACGGGATATTTCACTGTGCTTTCCATCCTGATCTCCTGCCTGGGATTGTACGGGCTGATCTCGGGCATCACGCGGCAGCGCAACCACGAGATCGCCGTTCGGAAGGTTTTTGGGGCAAGCGCAGGCCGCATCGTAATGATCCTGTCGAACAAGCTGCTGGTGCTGATCCTGGTGGCGAGCCTGCTGGCGTGGCCGGTAGCCTGGTACCTGATGGACCGGTGGCTGGCTAATTTTGCCTATCCGGTGGGGCTGCCCCTGTGGCTGTTTGCCGGAAGTACGCTGGCAGCCGTTGCCGTGGCCATGCTAACCATGAGCAGCCAGACCGTGCGCGCTGCAAGCAGAAACCCTGCGGAAGTGCTGAAGTATGAATAATTACTGATTTATTGTTTAAGGAGTAGGCCCCGACATTTGTTGTTGCGGCTGAGAGATTATAAACCTAAGGCCTCACCTCACGAAATACGCCATAATCCTCATACCGGACCAGGTATCCCGCAGTTGTATTTTCGATGTACAGTTTTTCAGGATCATCCGGCGTCCGGTTGATCATCAGCCTGAGCCACTTTGCCATATCACCGGTAGTAGTGATCAATCCGCCGGCAGCATGCATCGTGGTGTCCTTTTTATGGTCAAGGGCCCTTCCGGGCCCGGAATACACATAGGGAGGTGCCAGTTCCGCCTGCGCATAATCCGACACAAACGGCGAGGTATGAGTTAGCCCGGCCGGAATCAGCAGGCTGTCTTTCAGGTAATCGCCCCAGCTCATGCCCCTCACCTCCCTGATGATCATTCCCGAAAGCAGGAGCCGAGATTGGAATAACTGAATTGACCCGACGGATATCCTTCACGATATGAGGTGAACCGGAGCAGGTATGGCAACATGCTGTCGGGCGCATTACCGGCAAAGGCCGTCCTGAAGGTGAGGGCATCATAGGAAAGTCCGTGCGTGTGTGCCAGAAGATCATGCACCCGGATGTCGTCCACTGCAATGGAATCAGGAAACCATGCCCGGTTGATATACCTCGTCATGCGATCATCGAGGTTGACTTTTCCCTGCCCGACTAGTTTCATCATCGCAAGGCCGGTGAAGGCTTTGGTATTTGAAGCGATATACAATCCGGTGCCGGCGTCGAAGGATTGGGATTTTTCCACGTTGGCAAGGCCAGAGGAAATTTGAAAGAGGAGGCTGTCGCCGCGAACCAC
>JBKHBQ010000134.1:0-10463 GCA_046542305.1 Bacteroidales bacterium | reverse complement strand
ATGAATATGCCCGAAAACCAGGTGGAATCTCAGGTGATCAGGCTGGCACAGCAGGGATTTCTTTACTATGATGTGGACCGGAAACATGCCGTTATTACCGATAAGGTAAACCACTTCATTGATGCCAAGAACGAAAAAACCGATTATGATGTCATCACTTTCTTTTCGGAAGTGGAAAACAGGGACAATGCCACGCTGAGCCTCGATAATTTCGACCTGACCATCCGTGGGGTTCCGGAGGTATCCATCAGCGATTCGCAAAATGTATACATCTATCCTACCGGTCAGGAAGTGGTATTGCGCAAAAACAAGGACTTCCTGTTTTCGGGGCTGGTAAAAGCCGGTTTATTCGAGTTTCAGGCACAGGAGTGCTCGTTCGGGTACGATACCTTTAAGCTCAACCTGCCCACCATCGAACACATGCGCTTCAAAGTAAAGCCATTCGAACAGGACAATTACGCCAGCAATTCCCTGGTGGATGTAAAAACGGTGATCTCGAATATCAGCGGCGATATGCTGATCGATCACCCGAACAATAAAAACGGCCTGAAGGATTACCCCCAATATCCAATCTTCGAAAGCAAGACCGAATCGTACGTTTATTACGACAGCGACTCCACACTGAAGGATGCTTACGATCGCAAGCGGTTTTTCTACTACATCGAGCCTTTTGAAATCAAGAGTCTGGAGCGTTTTTCCACGGACGACATCCGCTTTTCGGGATATCTGCATTCGGGGGGCATCCTGCCCGATTCGCTGCAGGAACCATTGCGGGTGATGAACGATTATTCGCTGGGATTTCTCAGGCGATCGGGTGAGGAAGGATTTCCGGTGTATCAGGGCCGCGGCACCTTTGTAAACGACCTGCAGCTAAACCTTATGGGACTGAAAGGCAGCGGAATCCTCCACTATCTCGGCTCCACATCCGAGAGCGAATCATTCCGGTTTTACCTCGATTCGGCCAATGCCAGCCTTAAAACCTTCGCGCTCGAAGAGGGTATTGTGAAAGGCACTGAATTTCCATCCGCGAGAGGCGTCAGGCTGGAGCAGCACTGGGTGCCGTATATGGATTCGATGACGGTAAGCACCACCGACTCGGCATTAACCATGTACGACGATATAGCCATGATGAGAGGTTCGCTCACGCTTACGCCCGACAACCTCAGCGGCAGGGGCAGGCTGAGTTTCTTCAACGCCGGCGCCGTTTCCAATCATTTCGTCTTTTCCGGCCGGACTTTTCAGTCGGACACCACGGATTTATACCTCAGTGAATTCGACAACAACGAGCTGGCATTTTCCACCACCAATTATGAAGCATACGTGGATTTCGACAAAAAAACAGGCAATTTCCGTAGCAACACCGACAGCTCGTTCATGCAGTTTCCCGTAACGCGCTATTCAGCTTTTATGGATGCCTTCGACTGGTTTATCGACAGCAACCGCATCCGCCTTTACGGCAGGGAGACCGACCTTTCGAAAGCAACGGATACGATGTCGCTGAAAACATTGATCGGGGCTACACCCGGTGGATCGCAATTTGTTTCCACTCATCCGTTGCAGGATTCGCTGAGTTTTTTTGCCGCTGCCGGCGAATATAATCTCACCACGAACACCCTCACTGCCGAAGGCGTTAAGGTGATCAAATCGGCGGATGCAGCCATTTTTCCGGGTGACGGAAATGTGGAGATCCGTGAAAGCGCACAGATGCAGCCGCTGTTGGATGCCATCATTATTGCCGATACCGCCAACCGCAATCATATGATCACCCAGGCAGTAGTTACCGTGGAATCGGCAAAAAGCTACAAAGCGAACGGCACATATGCTTTCAGCAATGCCGTGGGCGATATTCAGAATATCGAATTCAGCATGGTGACCGTAGATTCCAACTATCGCACGGTGGCCGAGGGCGAGGTTTTCCCGGAACAGAATTTCCAGCTCAATCCCGCCATCAACTACCGCGGAAAAGTGTATCTGAATGCAGCACATCCTCAGCTCGATTTCGACGGGGCTTTTCTCATCAATCAGGACTGCGACCCCAACCTGTCGCGCTGGGTAAAATTCCATCAACGCAGCGATCCCGACAGCCTGTTGCTGCCCGTTCCTGAAGATCTTGAAGAATTCGGGTACAAAAAGCTTTATACCGGATTTTTTCATTCCAACGAGGAAAACCGGGTGTATCCTGCCTTTATGTCGCGGCGATCGTATTACAGCGATACGCTGATGCTGTCGGTTGGCGGATGGTTGACCACAAGAAATAAGGGGCAGGAATATTTAGTGGCGTCGCTCGACGAGGCAGGGCTGCCCGATGATCAGGATCCGCAGGGGCCATTTATGAAACTCAATACCGCCAACTGCCAGGTGACGGCCAATGGCGCCGTAAGCTTCGGTACGGATCTGGGCCAGGTGCAACTGGAAGGATATGGAAAGATCAATCATTTTCTCATTCCTGATTCGAGCCGTTTTAATGTGTTCCTGCGGATTGATTTTTTCTTTGCCGATGATGCGCTGGTGTACATGAAAGAAAATCTGAACATGTCGAATGCCAGGGGAATGGACATCACGGCACAACCTTCCAAAATTGCCTTCACCGAGATGCTCGGAAAGGAAGGCGCCGGGGAAGTACTCACGGATCTTGGGCTGTACGGATCCATCCGCAACATACCTGATAAGCTAAATGCCAGCATCATGTTATCGGATGTAAATCTTACCTACAACAAATCCTCGCGCTCCTTTATTTCGGACGGCCCCATCGGAGTGGCGATGATCAAAGGGGAAGCAGTGAATAAGTATTTCGACGGCCATGTGGAGATCGTCCGCAAACGAAGCGGTGACGTGTTGAACCTCTATCTGGAAATTGACAGGCGGCACTGGTATTTCTTCAGCTATAGCAACAACGTGATGCAATCCATTTCCTCACAAACCGATTTTAATAAGATCCTGCGCGACATAAAAGCCGAAAAACGCCAGGATGAAGCTGGCAAAGGCGAAACAGCATACCGCTATATTATTTCCACAACTCAAAAGAAAAACCGATTTTTGCGGATCATGCGTCTGAACGACCAGACCCAATTGGAAGAATAAAATGACTGACAGCCTGAATATTGTTATTGCGATCCTTTTGGCTTATGCAACAGGTTCCATACCATCCGCCGTTTGGGTAGGAAAATTATTTTACGGCATTGATGTACGCACCAGGGGCAGCGGCAATGCCGGCGCCACCAATACCATCCGCGTGCTGGGGCTGAAAGCGGGCATTCCGGTTTTGCTGTTCGATGTTTTCAAGGGCTGGCTGGCGGTGTATTTTGCAGTGTATTTCACCCCGGCAGATTTTACCTATCAACAGGAAGTGACCCTGCGGATTGCTATGGCCGTGGCAGCCGTGCTGGGTCATGTATTTCCGGTTTTTGCAGGTTTCAGGGGAGGAAAGGGCATAGCCACACTGCTGGGTGTAGGGATCGCCCTGTATCCTTATGCAGCTTTATCAGTGTTGGGAATTTTTATCCTGGTATTTATTGTCGGCAGGTATGTGTCCGTGGCTTCCATTACCGGCGCCATTGCTTTTCCGCTGCTGGTGATCTTCGTGTTCAATCCGCATTCCCTGCCGCTGATCCTGCTGGCAGTTTTTGTGGGGATTTTTGTACCGGTCACCCATCACAAAAACATCAAAAGGCTGATCAACGGCACCGAAAACCGCTTTTCGTTCAGCAAGAAAAAATAACCGGACCAGGATGATTTTGATTACTTTTGCACCCCTGCCTTGAAAGAGATTTTGATGGCAGGACGGGTGTTTATCAACAGCGATGTTTATAAAATTCCCTTTTCATAAATTGTGGCTGTACTTATTAAATTGTTAATATTGTACTGATTCTGCCGGGAATGCTTTTTTTGTAAACCAAAAGTGATTTCCGAACCATAAAGAATTCAGAAAAAGATAATCAAAACAAATACCTAAAAAGATGAAGTTCATTGTATCCAGTACATTATTGTTGAAGAACTTACAGGCAATCAGCGGGGTATTAAGCTCGAACAATACCCTCCCGATCCTCGATGATTTTCTGTTTCAGGTTGATAATGACTTGTTGAAAATCACCGCATCCGATCTTGAAACCACCATGTCGGTAAAGGTACAGCTCACCATGAGCGAAGATACGGGCACGGTGGCCATTCCGGCAAGAATTCTGCTCGATACGCTGAAAACCTTGCCCGAGGTGCCCGTAACCTTCAACATCAACGACGATAATTTTGCCATCGAAATGCTGGCAGGCGAAGGTAAATACAAGCTGAGCGGCCACAATGGCGCCGAGTTTCCGGAAACTCCCGTCTTCGACGAAGGCAGCTCCCTGCAGATCAATTCCTACGCGTTGGCCGAGGCCATTTCGAAAACGGTATTCGCTGCCGGCAACGACGAACTGAGGCCGGTAATGGCAGGGGTATACCTGGAACTGGTCGGAGAGCATGTGTCGTTTGTAGCTACTGATGCCCATAAACTCGTCCGCTACACCCGTATCGACCTGCCGTCGGAAAACCAGGAATCGATTATCCTGCCCACCAAACCGCTGAACCAGATTAAAAACCTGCTGGGCCAGGAAGAGATCGATGTAAAAATCGAGTACAACGATAAGAATGCCTTTTTCAGGTTTGGAAATGTGAACCTTGTTTGCAAGCTGATTGTGGGTAAATACCCGAACTATGCCGCCGTAATTCCGGCCGACAACCCCAATAAGTTGCAAATCGAAAGGGCACCATTGCTTAATTCCATCAAAAGGGTATCGATCTTTGCAAATCAGTCGACCCATCAGATCCGTTTCAAACTGTCAGGAAATTCGCTGGTACTTTCTGCCGAGGACATCGACTATTCCAATGAAGCTACCGAAAACCTTCACTGCAACTACGATGGGGAAGATCTGGAAATCGGATTCAACTCCAAATTCCTGCAGGAGATGCTCAACAACATCGACACCAAGGAGGTACTGATGGAAATGTCGCAGCCAAACCGTGCAGGGCTGATCAAACCCGTGGACAACGAAAACGAAAACGAAGATATTCTCATGCTGGTTATGCCGGTGATGCTGAACAATTAAAATACATATTTCAGAAGGAGGTTATTTCCTGATCGGCCAGACCGTAAGTTTGCTTTTTTCATGATGAATAGCCATGGAAAATGACGCGGTTCACCGGGAAATGATCTCCTTTTTTGTTTTATCCCTGCTGAGAACAACAGGAAAATTATAATAAATTCTGCAGGCCGTTGTTATTTAATAAATTCAAGTTAAACTATGTCGATCGAGGTAAAGCATATCACCAAATTGTACGGAGCGCAAAAGGCATTGCATGATGTAAGTTTCAGAATCGAACCCGGGCAGATCGCCGGATTGCTTGGCCCCAACGGCGCCGGGAAATCCACGATGATGAAAATCCTCACCTGTTTTTTGCCCCCCGATGCCGGCACCGCTACCGTTCACGGGCACGATGTGATGGAAGATTCAATCGAGGTACGCCGCTTGGTGGGCTATCTTCCCGAAAACAATCCACTTTACCTGGAGATGTATGTACGGGAGTACCTGGAATTTGTGGGCGGGATCTACAAAATTCCTCATCTCAAAAAACGTGTTGATGAAATGATCGACCTGACCGGCATTGCACCGGAGCGAAAGAAAAAGATCGGTGCGCTTTCCAAGGGTTTTCGCCAGCGCGTAGGACTGGCGCAGGCGTTGATCCACGATCCGAAAGTCCTCATCCTCGACGAGCCTACCTCAGGTCTCGATCCCAACCAGTTGAAGGAAATCAGGAACCTGATCAAAAAAATCGGCAGCGAGAAAACAGTGATCCTCTCCACCCATATCATGCAGGAAGTGGAAGCCATCTGCGACCGCGCCATCATCATCAACAAAGGAGAAATCGTGGCCGATGACTCCACCGCCAACCTGCACCGCTTGCGCAGCGACGAAGAAAGCTTTTTGGTAGAATTCAGCGGCCCTGTTACCGCAAAAAATATCACCGCCCTAAAAAATGTACATAAGGCCGAAAACATCGCGGGCAACACCTGGCTCATTACCGCATCGGGCAAGGAGGATGTGAGGCCGCAGTTGTTTCAGTTGGCTGTGGCCGAAAAACTCACCGTGCTGTCGCTGCAAAAACAACAGCACACCCTTGAAGAAATTTTTCAGGATCTTACCCGCAGCTAATTTGTAAAAGATTTTAAAAAAATATTTTACTTTTGCGCACGGGCAGGTCAAATCCTGCCAAATGGAAAGATTTGATTGATTGCAACCATTCAAAAAAATGCTAAAACAATATGTTTTACCATCCGCCAATCATCAAAACTTCCCTTTAACGATTATTCATTAAAAATTTTAAATTTCAATGAGTTATTTATTCACTTCAGAATCAGTATCGGAAGGACATCCCGATAAGGTTGCCGATCAGATTTCGGATTCATTGCTTGATGCATTTCTGGCACAGGACAAGGATTCGAAAGTAGCCTGCGAAACGCTGGTAACGACAGGCCTGGCCGTATTGAGCGGGGAAGTCAGGACCAAAGGTTATGTGGACGTTCAGGAAGTTGGACGTAAGGTGATCAGAGACATTGGCTATACCAAGCAGTCTTACCGTTTCGACGGCGATTCGTGCGGTGTGATCTCTACCATTCACGAACAGTCGGGCGACATCAACCGTGGCGTAGACCGTGGACGTGCCGAAGAAACCGGCGCCGGCGACCAGGGCATGATGTTCGGATATGCCACCCGCGAAATGGCCAACTACATGCCCCTGCCCATCGAACTGGCACATATGCTGCTGCAGCAACTGGCAGCCATACGCCGCGAAGGAAAGGAAATGACCTACCTCGGTCCCGATTCAAAATCACAGGTAACTGTAGAATACGACAACGATAACAACCCCATCCGCATCGACGCCATCGTGGTGTCGACACAGCACGACGATTTTGACGAGGATGAGGTCATGCTGGCCAAAATCCGCGAGGATGTACAAAACATCCTGCTGCCGCGGGTGAAAAAGCAAGTCCCTGAAAAATTCAGGCACCTTTTCAAAGACGATTACAAACTGCACGTTAATCCGACAGGCAAATTTGTGATCGGCGGACCACACGGCGATACCGGACTTACAGGACGCAAAATCATCGTAGATACCTATGGTGGCAAAGGCGCCCACGGTGGTGGTGCCTTCTCGGGCAAAGATCCGACAAAAGTGGACCGCTCGGCAGCATACGCATCCAGGCATATTGCCAAAAACATGGTGGCCGCCGGTGTGGCCGATGAAGTACTTGTGCAGGTAGCCTATGCCATTGGCGTGGCCGAACCCGTTGGGTTGTTCATCAATACCTATGGCTCGGCAAAGGTGAAAGATGCCTCGGGAAATATCATGAAGGACAGCGAAATTGCCAAGAAGATCAGGGTATTGTTTGATATGCGTCCCTATGCCATCATCAACCGGTTCGGGCTTAAAAACCCAATTTACCTGCCTACTGCAAGCTACGGGCATTTCGGCCGCGATTCGTACATTAAAGAGGTGGAAGTTTTTTATGAGGACGAACACACCTATAAAAGACAGGTGAACGGCCAGGAAAAAATTTTTAAAGAAGTGGAATTCTTCGGCTGGGAAAAACTGGATCACGTGGATAAGATCAGGGAGACATTTAATTTGTAATTGTCTGCACCGCATATTATCCTGAAAAATCCTGTCCGGAAAAGGGCAGGATTTTTTGTATAAAAAAAGCTCCTGATTTCTTTACCAGGAGCTTTTTTTATTTAAATATGTTGAATTACCTATCGTGAAACCACAAGTTTTTTGGTTTCGATCACTTCGTTGTTGTGCATCACCGAATAGAAATAAACGCCTTCCCTCAGGTCGCTTATATTCATTTGCAGGGTTCCGCTGGTATTGCTGATCACCTCCTCGCGAATCACGGCTCCGAGCATATTCATCAGTACGATCCTTGAATTGCCAGGCGTGGCAAAGCTGTAGTCGAATGAAGTCTGGCTTACAGCAGGATTGGGATAGGGTTCCGAAACAGACATTTTCTCTGCATCATATTCATCGATACCTACACCCGAAGCAAAATAGTTTACATAGAAATATGTGGAATCATTCGCATTGTTGGAATCGAAAAAGCTGTAGCACATTTGCGTGATCCCGGCCTGATTCACGGGCTGGTAATGACCGCTGAATTCATCAGTGGTTTGACCCGGATCGAGATCTATCGATAATAGCGAAAGGTATACATCGCTCCCATAGCACAAATTCCAGCAGTAATAATTGTTGGTGCCCGACACAACTTCTATTTCCATCTTTCGGCAGTACACATCGGCAACTTGTGCAGAAACATTTTTAACGGAAACATGCGAAACCAGTTCAAACTCTGTAGGATCACCGGCTACAGTAATCGTACTTCCCGCCGGAAGTAACTCACCTTCGTAGTAAAGTTCGAGCACCTGGGAAAATCCAGTTATCGAAAAGCCGATGAAAAGCAGTAACAGTAAGATTTTTTTCATAATCGTTAGTTTTTATTCCTGTCTATTACAAATATCATGCTAAACGCAAGGAGGTATTTATTTAAATATCTTTGCAAATGTAATGCAAAATTACGTGTTAAATCTTCACAAAAAGATAAAATATTTAAAAATTGAGATGTATTGATATAAAAATATTTCGGCTATGAATGTTGAAACCCTGCGTGAATACTGCCTTTCGAAGAAGGCTGTGACTGAAAGCACACCCTTCGATGATGTAACCCTGGTTTTTAAGGTGATGGGAAAAATGTTCGCACTGGTTCCCCTTGACGAACTTAAGCTGTCGGTAGCACTTAAATGCGATCCGGATAAAGCCATCGAATTGCGCGAGCAATATCCTTCTGTGAAACCGGGATACCATTTTAACAAAAAGCACTGGAATACAGTAACCATTGACGGATCGGTATCATCCGGTCTTATCATGGAATGGATTGATCACTCATACGAGCTCGTGGTGAACGGCCTCACCAAAAAACAACAGGCATTGCTGAGGGATCAGGAAGGCTGATCCTGCTTTTCGTTTGAGGTGGCAGGCTTTTTCTTCCTGAACAGATCGCCCACCAAATAGCCTATCAGAGCTCCCCACAAGATACTAAGATAAGGGTTTGAAGTAAGCGGGCAGGTGCCCGACATGCAGCCGATCTCGATGTAATAAATCCATCCGCCGGTTGCGCCAAGCACAATACCGATCAATGCAGGAATGGGCAGGATATTGAAAAATATTTCCCTGAAGCCTTTATTGGATTTAGGTTGTTGATTCTCCATAACTATGTTCAGTTTTTAAATTTGATAAAGCATTTGTAATCTGGCCGATCAGGATTTCCTTACTTTGAAGCCCGATGATCCTGCGAAGTTCCTTTCCATCCCTGAAAAGTATCAGGGTGGGAATATTCCGCACACCAAGCTTCGATGCAATCACCTTGTTTTCGTCAACATTTACTTTTGCCAGCGCAAAGAGGTTGTCGTATTCAAAAGCCAGTTCCTCCAGCATGGGCTGCTGAATTTTGCAGGGCTGGCACCATTCGGCCCAAAAGTCGGCGAGAACTGTCCGCCCCTGCAGAAATTCATGAAAGTTCGTATAGTTGAGTTCTGATATTTCTTTTTTCATCGACCTTCATAACAATTAAAAGAGGTTTTTGATTGATCAAAGGCCATGCCAACTAAATCACTTTAATCTCACTATCGTAATACCTGACCCTCCGCGTTCCACATGCTCGTCGGCAAAATGCTGCACTTCTGGCATTGCCCGCAATTGCTGACGGATTACGTCCCTCAGAATACCGCTTCCTTTGCCATGCAAAATTTTTAATTCCTTCGCGGAAAGCAGCAGGGCTTCATCGATATACTTTTGCAGTTTGCCTACTGCCTCTTCTGCCCTCACCCCACGCAGGTCGAGCGTGTGAGAAAACCGGTTCTGTTTTTCATTCAACTCATTGATTATGCTGCCATAGTTGCTTCTGCGCATCAGCACTTTCTGGTGGAATTCTTCCTCGCCAACATTCACCAGCTTATCTTTCGAAACCCTCATCACCATGCTGCCGAAGCTCACCACGGCGTCACCATCCGACAAATCGACCACCTCGCCCACGGTTTGTTGCGGCGGAATGCGCACCCGGTTGCCGATCTGTATCCGCTCTTCGGGCTTCTTTTTTTTCTCTTTCCTTAGTGCCGCAGTTTTGTCAGGGCTTTTCTTTTCTGCCTTTTCAATGTCCTGATCGATCTTTGTGCGCTCATCCCGCAGTTTTTCGCGCAACTGGCGTGTATGTTCCTTTTCAGCCTGGGCTTCCCTGATTTCTTTAATGGTATTCTCGATCAACCTGTTGGAATCTTCGATGATTTTTGCTGCTTCCTTACGGGCTTCCTTTAGCAGACCGGCGCGGTTGGCTTCAAATTTATCCATGGCAAGGCTATACTTTTCAGTTAGCTCCTTCAATT